>JAMDCK010000029.1 GCA_023488435.1 Actinomycetota bacterium | reverse complement strand
GCATGTCGACGCCGTCGAGCACCTCAGGCTTGAGTGCGGACGCACCCACGAGCGCTGGGAAGAGCTTGACTGGCCGCAGGTTCGCATAGAGCCCCAGCGCCTTGCGTATGCCGAGAAGCCCCTGCTCGGGCCTGGGCTTGGCCGGGTCGGTGGTGTCCCACTTCGGCCCGCCGATAGCTGCGAGCAGGACCGCGTCGGCATCTGAGGCCGCCTTGAGGGTCTCCTCGGGAAGCGGGGTGCCGGCCTCGTCGATGGCGATACCGCCAAGCAGTGCCTCGGTGAACTCGAAGGTGACTCCTTCGGCCCGGCCGATAGCGTCAAGGACTTTGACTGCCTCGGCGGTTATCTCAGGGCCGATCCCGTCGCCGGGCAGCAGACAGATGCGGTGCGTGGTCACTGGTGGCTCCTCCTCGTTGTTGGTGTAGTCGATAGTTTACCGCACGGGCGAGGGAATCACAGACCCTCAATGAACTCCAGCAACTTGCCCGAGAGCAGGTCCCAATCCCAGTGCTCCCTGGCGTGACGCTCGCAAGCCGCCGCCATCGCCGCGTACGCCTCGGCGTCGAGTGCGAGCGCGCGGCCGAGGACCAAAGCGAGTGCCTCGGAGTCGCCCGGCGCAAACAGCAGCCCGGTGGTGCCGTCGATCACCTGCTCGGTGATGCCGCCCGCCGCTGCCGCGATCGCGGGTACACCAAGCGCCGAGGCAAGCGGGACGACCCCGGATTGCGTGGCCGAGGTGTACGGCAGCACCACGAAGCGCGAGGTCGCCACGAGCGGAGGAATCTCGTCGGGCTGGAGCCAGCGGTTGATGACGCTTACGGGTCGCCCTTCGGCCTGGAGGCGCTCGAGCGATGCGGTCTCCTCGGCGGATAGCTGACCCTGGCCAGCGATCAGGAGCGGGGTGACGGGGTCGATCGCGGCCGTGCGATAGGCGTCCAGCAGCACCCCGAGGCCCTTGTACGGGCGGATTCGGCCCACGAACAGCAGCCCCTGGCGCGCGGTAGGCTCAGGGGCCGGACCGGGCAGCGCAAGGTCCTCGAAGATGCCGAGCGGGATGGTGAGGACCCTCGCTGGATCGAGGTCGTGCCGAGCGATGTACTCGGCGCGCTGGATCTCGTTGAGCAGGACATACCCGTCGACCCGCAAGCGGTTCACTTCGGTGAGCAGCCGGTCGGAAAGGGAATCCTCGCCGTGGTGGAGCTGCGGATCGTGGACGGTGAGTACGATCTTGGCTCGGCGCGGCAGAACGACATCGAGCACGGGCTTGAAGGCGTGCCCTCCCGGATAGTAGATGACATCCGGGTCGAAGGCACGAGCGAACCGGCGCAGCCGCGTGAAGCGCGCGGGCGAGAGCATCGCCGCGAGCATCCCTGGCACGCTGGAGAACGTCTCGACTTCGAGCCGGGGTACATCGAGCTCGCTCCACTTGTGGCGGTTCTCCGCCGCCGAGGAGTACATGACCGCGATGTCGCAGCGGCGCGAAAGTGCGCGGGCCATCGACCAGCCGTACTCGGTGACTCCGCCGAAACGGCCGAGGTTGACGACGAGCACGCGCGGCGGGCGGTCCTGGGAGCGGGCATGCGGGCCGCTCATCGCCGCGCTCCTCGGGCGAGGCCGGCGCGCCTCAGGGCAGCGAAAACCCACACCGCCGCCAGCGACTTGAGCATCACCAGGTGCTCGACTGTCGGCGTGGCGCCGTGGGCGATGCGGATGTCGCGATACTCGGCAGCGGTTCGGACCTTGAGCGTGGAGCTAACGCCGCCCAGACGGAACTCCGAGAGGACCGCAACGGAGAGCGCCTCTTCGGCGCCCACCTCGCAAAGGCGCAGGTAAGCGTCGTAGTCAGCTGCTATCGGCCACCGCGTGTCGAACCCGCCGATCGCGAGCAGCGCCTGCCTGCGGACGTAGATCGACTGGTGTCGCGCAGGGGCGCGCTTCGGGATGGAGGCGGCACGGAACGACCGCGGCAACTCGACGAAGTCGGCTCCCTGGCCAAACACGTGCGTCGCCCCGCACACGATGTCGGCCCCTCCGGCGTCCGCTGCACGCTTCTCGACAGCCGCAAATGCGCCCTCGGCGAGCCGATCGTCAGCGCCGAGGAAGACGACCCACTCGGCAGATGCCATCGCAAGTCCCTTGTTCATGGCGTCGTAGATGCCGCAGTCGGGCTCGGAAATCCACCGCAGCCGACCGCCGAACTGCGGCTCATACTGGGCGAGCACATCGGTCGTGGAATCGCTGGAGTTCCCGTCGGCCACGATGACCTCGCAACGGGCCCCGCCATAAGCGAGCAGCGAATCGAGCGCTTCGCCGATGTGCCGCGCCGCATTCCTGCTAGCGATGATCACCGAGAAAGCCGGGTCCTGCGACACGCCCATCGACCCTCCGCTGGTTCGCTCGGGCATCTTGGTGCCCTGTCGGCCGTCATTTCCGGAATCGAGTATGGCACAAGGGGCTGCGTACTGTACCATTCTCGAAGGAATCCGCACCCGCAGAGATGGACTCGCCTACATGACCCGATCCGCCCTCTTCGTGACGACAGTGCCGATCACGCTTGAGATCTTCTTGGCCCCCTTCGCCACCCACTTTCGCCAGAACGGCTGGCGGGTCGATTGTCTCACGAACGGCGCGACGCGGTATCCCGGAATCCACGGCTCGTTCGACACGCTCTACGACATCACCTGGAGCAGGAGGATCTTCGCCATTGCCGATCATTTCGACACGTGGACGCGGGTCCGACGCGTCGTGGTCGAGGGCGGCTACGACATCGTGCACGTCCACACACCGATCGCTGCCTTCGTGACCCGGATGGCCCTGCGGTCGATGGGGCAAGCTGATCGCCCGAAGGTCATCTACACCGCTCACGGCTTCCACTTCTACGAGGGCCAGCCGCCGCTCGGGCACCTCATCTTCCGCACACTGGAACAGATGGCAGCTCCTTGGACCGACTACCTAGTGACCATAAACGCCGAGGATCACGACGCCGCCTTGGGATTTCCCGGTATCCGCACCGAAAGAGTGAGGCACATCCCCGGGATCGGAGTCGACACCGACGCGTACTCGCGAGAGCGGGTCGCCCCCGAGGCAGCCGCACGCATCCGCACACAGCTCGACATCGCCGAAGATGCCTTCGTGATCGCGATGGTAGCGGAGTTCTCGGCGGTCAAACGACACGAGCACCTGTTTGCGGCGCTGGCGCAACTCTCCAACCCCGACGTGGTGGTCGTTCTTGCCGGATCCGGGGAGCGGGAGTCGCACCTTCGGCGGAAGGCGGACGAGCTCGGAGTGAGCGACAGATTGCGGTGGGCAGGTTTTCGCGATGACATCCCGGCGCTTCTCGCAGCGAGCAACGCCCTCACGCTCGTGTCCGCACGCGAGGGCCTTCCCCGCTCGGTGATGGAGGCGATGTCGATGCAGGTGCCGGTCATCGGAACGCGGACGCGCGGTATCACCGATGTCGTGTGCGACACTGGGTGGATCGTCGACAAGCACGATGTGCAGGCGCTGGCTTCGGCGATCGATAGCGCTGCTAGCGATCCCTTGGCTACAGCAAGTCGAGGCATTACCGCCCGGACCCGAGTCGAGCAGACCTATGCGTTTCCTGATGTGCTAGCCTCTTACCAAAGGCTCTACGAGGAGGCTGCGAGTGAGAGTGTCTGACCTGGGAAGAACGGTTTCTAAAGCCACCGGCGTGTCGAACTGGATACTGCTTTCGTTCGACGCAGCGATGGTCGTCCTGATGACCGTCCTCGCCTACTACGCGAGATTCGAGGGGGTCGTCCCCGAATTCTTCGCCGAATGGATGCCGATTCTCGCAATCGCGGGAGTGCTCGTCTACCTCACGATGTTTGGAGTTTTCGGGCTCTACAAGGTCATCCTTCGCTACATCGGGATCGATTCGCTGTTGCGCCTGCTCGCCGCTACCGGAATCGGCTTTGCGTTGCTTGTGATACTCAACATGTTTATGCCTATCGAGCAGGACATGCGTCCGGTTCCCATGGGCGTACTGTTCATCCAGGCGATACTGGTCCTGATAGGAGCTGCCGGAACGCGACTTGCGGTGAGGGCCGTTCTCCATCTGCATGCAAGCCGAAGTGGGGAGAGGCAGCGCACGCTCATCGTGGGTGCCGGGAGCGCAGGTCCGCTGCTCCTCAGGGAGATAAAGGCACATCCCGACCTCGAGATGAAGGTCATCGGCTTCCTCGACGACGACCCTGCGCTACTGGGGCGCACCATAGACGGTGTGCCCGTACTCGGCGCCATCCGAGACCTGGGATCCGTGGTGCCAGAGCACGGCGTACAAGAGATCGTCATCGCGATGCCTTCCGCACCTGCCGAGGTCACAAGCCGCATCCTGGAGGCCGCCATCGCTGCGAACGTGCCAGCCAGCGTTATGCCTCAACTGATCGCAGCGCGCGGATCGATCCGCGCAGACCGATAGCGCTACGAGGACTGGGCTGCGAGCTTGTCCTTCACCATCTCGATCAAGCCGCCCTTCTCGATGATTTCCTTGATGAACGGCGGGAACGGCTGTGCCTGATAGGTCGCACCTGTGGTGAGGTTCATGATCAGTCCAGTATCGGCATCTACCTCGACCCTGTCGCCGGTGGAGATGCCTGCGACCGCCTCGGCAGATTCCATGATGGGAAGGCCGGTGTTGATGGCGTTGCGATAGAAGATGCGGGCGTACGACTTGGCGATCACGACGCTGACTCCGGCGGCCTTGATTGAGATCGGCGCATGCTCCCTGCTGGAGCCACAGCCGAAGTTCTCCTCGGCGACGAGGATGTCACCCGGTTGCACCTTGTTGACGAACTCGGGATCGAGATCCTCCATGCAGTGCTTGGCCAGCTCCTCGGGGATGCTGGTGTTCAGGTAACGTGCCGGAATGATCACGTCGGTGTCGATGTCTCGGCCGTATTTGTGGGCTGCGCCTTGGAATTTCATCGGGCTCCTCTTTCCGCGGTTCGTGTGAGGGATTCTAACATGTAACGCGCCAAAGACGGATATGATACATCACTAGCGGCAGCATCGGCCCGCTACTGACAACGACGGCAGGGAGCATCCCAAGCTTCGGCCATGAAGGAAGCGCCTTGAACGCAGACGAACAAGAATCGCCCACGCCCAACGCCGAGGAGCCCTCCGAGAACCGCACGAGCGTCTTGCGTGGCTCCTTCACGATGGGTCTGGCGACGCTGATCGCGATGGCTGCGAGCCTACTGATCACTCTTCTGGTGGCACACCTACTAGGACCAGATGTAAAAGGTCAGCTCACACTGTTGCAGACTATCCCTCTGATCGCTGCGCTGATCCTGAGCTTCGGCTTCGAGGGCGCCAACGCGTATTTCGTGGGCAGACACGGTCGGTCGCCTCGGGATGCGGTGGCCGACTCGCTGGCGCTCACTGCCGGTGTCTCGATCGTGGGAATCCCCGTCATCGCAGTGATCATGCGCGAATTCATGCCGGCTTTGGCAGGGGTCGAGTTGACGACAATCCTTCTGGCATCAGCCACATTGCCACTCATCGTTGTCACTAGCCTGGTTTCGGGCGTGCTTACCGGACAGGGCCGGATCACCGGTCAAGCGGTGGCCATCATCTTGGCCTCTGTTCTGTTTGCCGTGTACGCGCTCATCTTGCTCTTCCTCGACAGGTTCGACCTCCACTCATTGACTGTCGCAACCCTCATTAGCGCAGTCACCGGCGTGATCATCAGTCTGGTGGCCACCGGCGTGATGTCGCTTACGTGTCCATCGCTGAGTCGAATGCGGGAACAGTTGTCGTATGCGGGTCGACAGCATGTCCAAACAGTCGCCGGCTTCCTTGAGATGCGACAGGACCTGCTGTTCCTTGGAGTTTTGGCCTCGCCCGCAGCCGTCGGGATCTACTCGATCGGCGTGTCCTTCGCCGAGCTCGCCTTCTACGCACCTGCAGCGATTGCGGCCGCACTGACCGCACGCACCTTGCAAGAAGACGCCCCCACCGGGGCTGAGATCAGCGCCCGCATCACTCGGCTGCTCGTCGCGATTCTGGCAGTGATGTCCATCGTGCTGGTCGTTGTCGCTGAGCCACTGGTTGTACTCGTCTTCGGCGAACAGTTCGCCCCGGCTTCGATCGTCATCGCGATCTTGATTCCGTCGATCACCCTTTGGGGTGTTGCAAGTCAGCCGGCCGCATACCTATCCGCCCACGGCGTACTCTTCCCCAAGCTGAGCATCTTCACGCTGATCCTCAATCTGGTGCTCAACATCGCCATGATTCCGCCGCTGGGCATCCTAGGTGCGGCGATTGCGACCGCCATCTCGTACGCGGTGAGCGGTTTCTACATCATCGGTGTGTTCATGCAGCGCACCGGGATACCTCTCTCCGGCCTCCTGTTGATGAACGGCGAGGATGTGCGATACGCCTACTCGGCGGTTCGCGGGCTCATCAGTCGAAAGGGCCGCGAGCAGCCGACCGAGGGCTAAGCCGGGCGGAAGAGGAACGCTCGGATGTCCGTCTTCTCGGCAGAGCCTTCAAGCTCAGGCCCGAAGTCGAGGAAGAACTCGCGCACGAGTTCCATGCTGTGTGAGCGGGCCTCGGCCACCAGTTCGTCGCGGTTGAAGAACCAGCCGAGAAGCTCGTCGTTGAAGCCGAGCGAACCGGCGTACTGGCGCACCACCACCGAGGGGCCACCCAGCACGACCGGGAGCCGCGCGATGTAGAGGTAGCCGCCCGTGGCGCGGGCAAGCGCAGCGAGCACCGCGCGCCAATCGTCGGAGCACTGCAGCGATCCGCTGGCTACTACGAGATCGTAGCGGCTATTCAGGCACGAGTCGTCGGTGTGGAAGGTGCCTTCGGACACAAGCCGCGATCCCTGCTCGCAGAATGCAGGCAGATCCTTGCAGTGATAGTCCATGTGTAGCTGCGGAATAAGGGAGGCCGCAAGCACCGAGTAGTGGCCCAACCCCCCGCCCCAATCGAGCAGGGAGACACGATCGCGACCTTGCGCGGAGAGGGCGAGCACGTACCCGAAGCTCATGTGGATGTTGTGAAACGCGAGGTTGCGGGGCTCGGGTTCGGCGGCCTCGTGCGGGACATCCAGCGCCGCGGGGCTCGCGCACGCATCACACCAGCCCTGCCAGCGGGCGGCCTGCGACCTGGCGATCGCGGCGTCGTCCCACCCGGGATTCGCACCGGACGGAAGCGGCCACTGCGTTCCCAGCGCCTGGTAGCGGCTGGGCTTAGGGGCGGCGCGGCCTGTCAACTTGAGGAAAGCCTCGACAGCGATCGGCGGGGCCAGTTTCAGTGCGATCCTGCGAAGGTTCACGATCCGGCCTCCTGTTCCGATGCGATCGCACGCGCGACCACCGAGATGTTCCAGTCGCCCTCATCGGGCTGCCTACTCAAATCGCCGAAGGGGCCGATCGCGGCCAGTTCGAACCCGCTGGTGCGCAGATGTCGCTCGATCTCCTCGGCGAACCAGTATCTCACGAGATGCGACTCTTCGAGTACCCGCGGCGAGGTGCCGCCGGGCGGGCGGTATGCGAGCTCGTAGTCGACGCGGACCGTGTGTTCGGCTTCATCAAGCGTCGGGCGCGCGGTGCGCTCGATCGATCCTCCATCGGGGGTCGTGGTGTGCTTCGTGGTGACGTCGGGTCCGATCGCGAGAACGCCGGGGCCGTGCCAGCAGTCGAAGATGAGGAGTCCGCCGGGGTCCAGGTGCGTCCTTGTGGCTTGGAGCATCGCGAGAAGGTCCGATTCGGCGGTCATGTATGAGACGACCGCGAACATCGATATCGCGGCTGAGAAGCGTTGCTGCAGAGCGAAAGTGCGAAGGTCAGAAACTACGAAGCGCGTGGTGCCAGGGATGGCTTCGGCGGCCTTGTCGGCCTTCGCCCGCGCCCGCTCGATCATCTCTGCCGAGCGGTCCACCCCAGTGACCCGGTAGCCGCGCCGCGCCAGCGCGAGTGCGTGGCCGCCGGTGCCGCAACCCAAGTCGAGCACGGCTTCTCCGGGCGAGATGCCCTCGCGCTCGAAGAGCGACTCGATGAATGCGCACTCGGCCTCGTAGTCCTTGTCGGCGTAAAGCGCGTCGTAGAAGGTCGCGTAGCTGCCGAAGGGCGCGGGTGTGTCCTCGCGGGTTGGATCCCTCTCGCCCACCCCCCGCCGAGCGTGGTCGAGTGCCTCGGCGAGTAGCCGCTCGAAGTCCTCGCGCGTGTAGGCGGCCAGGCGCGCGAGGCCGCGCTGGGCGAGCTCCGGCGCGAGGCCGGGTTCGGCGAGCAGCCTGCGCACCGCCGAAGCGATGCTCGCAGTCGACGTCGGGTCCACCAGCAAGGCCGCGTCTCCGACCTGCTCGCGGATCCCGCTGATGTCCGATGTGATAACTGGACACGAGAAACCCCACGCTTCGAGCACGGGGATGTTCGTCGGGCCGAAGAACGTCGGGAAGAGCAGAGCGCGTGCACCCGAGTAGAGCGCGGGCATGTCGGCGTCGGGCACGTATCCCAGGTAGCTCACGAGATCGGCGACCCCGGACTTCTCGGCAGCCGACATGGCCTCGGCGAAGGTGCGCTCGCGGATCGGCCCGCTGTGGGTGCCTGCGAGCACCAGCGGGACTCGATGCCCTTCGGCGGCGAGCATCGCGATCGCCTCGACCATGCGCACGTGGTTCTTGTGCGGCCAGAACTGCGCCGGGCAGAAGAGATATCCGGCCTCGAGCCCGTACCTGCCGAGAACCGCCTCGATCTCGGCGTCCGATGGGCACGCTGCGGCCACGCCGGTCGCGGGCAGGAACGGTAGCGGCCGGACGGCAGCGGAGTCGATGCCGGTAGAGGCGTAGTGCGCAAGCACGTCGCTGCGCCCGACCTCGGAGTCGACGAGGACGACGCTCGCCTCGGCGATCAGTCTGCTGATGAGGCGCTCACGGCGCTCCCACTCGCCGTCGGCCGAGACCTCGGGGAACTCGGGGTGCAGCCGGTGCTGGATGTCGTGGATCGCCACGACGTAGGGCACGCCGACGCCAAGCGCAAGGTCGCTTTCGGTCGTGAAGAGCAGCAGGTCGATGCCGTGCCGCGCGAAGAATCGCTGCCATGCTGGGTCGGGCTTGCTGTGGTCGCGAAGCACGTCGGCAAGGCGCACGCCGACTGCCGCCAACGGATTCGCTCCGCGCCGAAGGGGCACGACCTCACCCGGCCACGCCAGCCCTTCCGGCAAACTCTCGCCGCCGAAGGTGAAGAGCACGAACTCGTCGGACGTACCGAGACCTGCGAGCACCTCGAGCATCGTGACCGAGTACTGGTACGCACCGCCGATGGCGCGATCGAGCCTGGGCACGACGCCGATCCTCATGGCCGAAGTGCCTCTCGCACCGCTTCGGCAACGGTGACCTGCTGCTCGTCGGTGAGCGCGAGGCCGGAGGGCAGGTAGAGGCCGCGACGAGAGAGCCTCTCGGCGACCGGATACGTCTCACCAGCGAACAAGCCCCACCTGTGCAGCGCAGGCTGCTCATGCATCCCCAGGAAGAACGGGCGCGTCTGCACGCCGAGCCGCTCGTGGCGGGCCGCGAACTCCTCGGCATCGAAGGGGAGCTCGTCGGCGAGGACGACCCCGTACATCCAGTAGACGTTCGTGGCCCAATCGCGCTCGACGGGCAGGTGTAGCGGTAGGCCGGCCAGAAGCTCGGTGTACCGCGCGCCCATCCGGCGCTTGCGTGCCACGATCTCGTCGATGCGGGGGACCTGCGCGAGTCCGAGCGCGGCCTGCATGTTCGTCAGGCGGAAGTTGTAGCCCGCCGACTCGTGCTCGAACCGCCGCGCCGCGCCGAAGCTCAGGTTGCGGCCTGAGCGCGCCTTGGCGGCTATCGAGTCGTCGTCGGTGAGAACCATGCCGCCTTCGCCGGTGGTGATGATCTTGTTCGCATAGAAGGAGAAGCACGAGACATCGCCCATGCTGCCGCACCGCCGATCGCGATAGGTCGCACCGTGGGCCTCGGCGGCGTCCTCAATGACCGCGAGCCCGTGGCTGGCGGCCAGCTCAAGCAGCGGGTCCATGTCGACCGGATGCCCGTAGATGTGCACCGGCATGATCGCCCGGGTGCGCGGAGTGATCCGCTGCTCGATCTGCTCGACGTCCATGCACCACGTCTGCGGGTCGGAGTCCACGAGCACAGGGGTGCAGCCGTTGCGGATCGCGGCGAGCGGGCACGATATGATCGTGAACGTCGGCATGATGATCTCGTCGCCGGGCTCGAGATCGAGCGCCCAGACCGCGAGCTCGAGCGCAACGGTACCGTTGGCCACCGCGACGCCGTGGCGCCTGCCGCACCATTTCGCCCACTCGGCTTCAAAGCGCTCGATATACTCACCTGCCGAGGAAACCCAGCCACTCTTCACGCAATCGCTGACGTACTCGAGTTCGGTCTCGCCGAATGCTGGCTCGTTGACGGGTATCACGGCGCGGCCTCGAAGCGGGACTTATCCCCGTCGCCTGCGTACGGGCCCTGCTTGACCTCGATCATCGAGGTGGGCTCAAGGATCTCGAAGCCATGGCCACCCGTTGAGAGCAGCACGGTGTCGCCGTCGGTCAGGATGCGCGACGTGAGCAGCGTATGGTCGCGGCGGTAAAGGTCGACGCGCACCCGGCCCTCGCGCACGAAAAGCGTCTCGCCGGTGTATCTGACCTCGCGGTCGACGCGATTGTGCGAGTGCGGCGGGATGACGTGTCCCGCTGGATGGCGGATGAAGCCGAGTTGCTGCGAGAATTCCGGTGGCGAGTAGAAGCTCACGCCGGGCTCCTTGAGCGAGCCGCGGAGTACGATCGCGACGATCTCGTCGGCGTCGAGGATCTGCTCGACCGCGGGAAGGTGCGACTCGCTGGCGGTCGGAGCTCCGGGCGAGTTCGCCTCCCCCACGCCCTCCCCCGCGCGGTTGGCCTCGAACCACTCGATCGTGCGGGCGAGCCCATCGTCGAAGCCCACCGCCGCCGAGAACCCGAAGAGTTCCCTGGCGCGCATGGTATCGAGGCAGCGCCGGGGCTGGCCGTCGGGCTTGGTGGAGTCCCAGACGACGTCGCCCGTAAAGCCGGTGAGCGCGGCGATCTTCTCGGCGAGGTCGCGGATCGTGATCTCGAATCCCGCTCCCAGGTTCACCGGGTCGGCGCCGTCGTAGCGCTCGGTGGCAAGCAGGATGCCTTCGGCGGCGTCCTCGGCAAAGAGGAACTCGCGGCTGGGCGAGCCCGTGCCCCACAGCGTCACGTGTGCCGCACCGGCGTCGCGCGCCTCGATGAACTTGCGGATCATCGCCGGAATCACGTGACTCGTGTGCAGGTCGAAGTTGTCACGCGGGCCGTAGAGATTCACGGGCAGCAGGAAGATGCCGCTCGTGCCGTATTGCTGCCGATACGCCTGCAACTGCACGAGTAGCGCCTTCTTCGCGATGCCGTACGGCGCATTGGTCTCCTCGGGATAGCCGTCCCAAAGCGCATCCTCGGCGAATGGGACCTGCGCGAACTTCGGGTATGCGCACACGGTGCCGATGCACACGAACTTCTCGACGCCGGCTCTGCGCGAGCGCTCGATGAGCTCGATGCCCATGATCGCGTTCTCGTAGAAGAACCGGCCCGGCTCATCCATGTTGGCTCCGATGCCGCCGACCACGGCCGCGAGGTGGATGACGACCTCGGGCTCGAACGCCGAAAGCGCCCCGGCGATGCCTGCGGGCTTCGTGAGGTCGAACTCCTCGGCGCGCGGCGAGAAGACCTGCGTGCAGCCTCTGGCCGCGAGCTTGTCGAGCACGAACCCGCCGAGGAACCCGGATCCGCCTGTCACCATCACGCGCTTGTTTGCAAGATCGAGCACTCTAGTCAGCTCCTTTTCGCTTCTGCCCGGCCGCCAACAAAGCCGCCGACTCTGCCGATTACTCTATTAGGTGGCGTGGCCTTTCACAAGCCGCGCATCTCGGCTGGCCACTTCGACTTGCGGGTGATGAGCTGACGCGCCAGCAGCCCTCGCGTAAGGTCGTCCGGGGCCGCGAATGCGAATGGCGGTCTGATGCGGGGTATTTGAGCCGCTCCAGCGATCCGCTGCCACACGTAGTAGCGGCTGCGAAGCGACTTCCACTGCGGCCCGAGCCGCGTGTCGTAGCGGGCGGCCAGTGTGGCGAGGTCGGCCTTGTGCACGTCGAGGATCGTCGAGGATTTCCGCGCAGGCTGGTGCCTGTCGATCGCGAGTATCCGGCTCAAGCGGCCGAAGCGAGCGCCAGCGAAGTGCAGCCGAAGCCACAGGTCGTAATCCATCGTAAAGTGCAGCGATTGATCGAGCAGCACGTCGTCGATGACCCTGCGCCGCACGAAGGTGGCCGGCTGGCTCAGGGTGTTGACCGCAGTCAGCAGCTCGGCGGGCTCAGCTGGCGTCCAGGCGGTGAGAAGACCTGCGTGCAACCCCTGGCAGCCAGCTCGTCGAGCACGAACCCGCCGAGGAACCCGGATCCACCGGTCACCATCACGCGCTTGTTTGCAAGATCGAGCACTCTAGTCAGCTCCTTCTTCTTCCGACCGGTCGCCGTCCAAGACGGCCCGACTCTGCCGCTAACTCTATTAGGTGGCGAGGCCTTTCACAAGCCGCGCATCTCGGCTGGCCACTTCGACTTCCGGATAAAAACCTGACGCGCCAGCAGCCCTCGCGTAAGGTCGTCCGGGGCCGCGAATGCGAATGGCGGTCTGATGCGGGGTATTTGAGCCGCTCCAGCGATCCGCTGCCACACGTAGTAGCGGCTGCGAAGCGACTTCCACTGCGGCCCGAGCCGCGTGTCGTAGCGGGCGGCCAGTGTGGCGAGGTCGGCCTTGTGCACGTCGAGGATCGTCGAGGATTTCCGCGCAGGCTGGTGCCTGTCGATCGCGAGTATCCGGCTCAAGCGGCCGAAGCGAGCGCCAGCGAAGTGCAGCCGAAGCCACAGGTCGTAATCCATCGTAAAGTGCAGCGATTGATCGAGCAGCACGTCGTCGATGACCCTGCGCCGCACGAAGGTGGCCGGCTGGCTCAGGGTGTTGACCGCAGTCAGCAGCTCGGCGGGCTCAGCTGGCGTCCAGAGCACCTGGATGATGCGACCGTCCGCCGTGGTCTGAGCACAGTGCCCGCACGCGACGTCGACATCGGGATGCGCCGCAAAGTATTCGACGACCTGCTCGATGACCCTCGGCGTGAAGTATGCGTCATCCGAGTTGATCCAGCCGATGATCTCACCTTGTGCGAGTTCGAAAGCTTTGTTGAGTGCGTGCGCCTGGCCCTCATCGGGCTCACTTCGCCAGGTGACCGAATCCCCTGCCGCCGAGAGCAGCTCGAGGCTCTCATCGGTCGAACCGCCGTCCATGACGATATGCTCGATGCGCTCGTAAGTCTGACACGCCACCGAGTGCAGGTTGTCCGCAAGCCAGCGCCCCTGATTGAACGAGGGCGTCAGGACCGACACCAGCGGCGCGCTCACTGGGATCGCCGCCCTGCGATCGCGAACCCTTCGGCAAGCTCCGCGAAGAGCGCGAGGTAAGAGTCCACCTGAACCCCGAGCGCGAATCGCGCGCGGACCCTCTCGAGCCCGGCATCGCCCATCCGGGAGCGCAGGTCATCATAGGCGAGCAATCGCTCGATCGCGGCCGCAAGCTCAGGTGCCGAGCCCGGCTGGACCAGAAGTCCGGTCACGCCATCGACGACGATCTCGGGGAGCCCGCCCACGTCGCTCGCGATCACCGGAACCCCGCACGCCATCGCTTCAATCGGCGCGAGCGGGAAGCTGTCCGCAAGCGACGGGTGCACAAGCACATCAGCCGCGCGGTAGTAGTCGGCAAGCGTGGCTTCGCTGTCGACGAAGCGTACTCCGATCCCCGGACATCCGCCCGCCGAGAAGGCGCTACGCCCCTCGGGCCCCGTCGCATCCCCGACGGCCACGACGACAAGCTCCCGCACTACGGGCCCCGACAGTCGCTCCAGCGCCTCGAGCAGCGTCCGCCAGCCCTTGTAGGGGTTGGTGCGCACATCCTTGGCGACCACGAGTGCGATCCGTTTGTCCTCCGGGAGCCCCAGACGCCGGCGCGCGTCTGCGCGGCTCCCGGGCGCGAACACCTGCGTGTCGACAGCGTTCGGGATCACGCGTGCTACTCGGCCGCCCTCAAGCAGCCCGCTTCGCTCAGCCATCGAGAGCAGCCACGCCGAAGGAGCCACCAGCGCCGCGCTGATGCTCGCCACCGCCGCGTGCTTGCGTGCGTGGTTGGCTGCGGACCGGTCGCCTCTTATCGGCACGTATCGCGATAGGCCGGGGCACGATCCGCAGCCGTCAAGCCAGCGCTCGCAATCCAGCGGCTGAGCGCAGTGTCCCGTGAGGAGCCATGCATCGTGCATGGTGATGACAGTCGGGATTCGGGCCGAAAGCCCAGGCAGCGCACGAATGTCGAAGTAGCCACCGTGCAAGTTGTGGAGGTGCACGATGTCGGGAGCCTGCGGTGCAATCGACGCGAGGCCCTCGGTCCACGGGAAGTCGAAGTCCTCGCTCCCACGCACGACCGCCAGCCAGCGTGAAGGCTCGGCTGCGACCCGCATCGCTCGCGAAAGCAGTGCACGCGCATCGCCCTCGGCGACACTTGCCGCCTGAAGTCTCCATGCAGCACGCAGCAGGCTTTGCGCCCACGCGCTCCGCCTCTGGTCACGCTCGATCGCGATAACGCCGTCTGCCTCGGCGTTGGGGGTCGCGACTGCAAGCCACGCCTCGGCCCCGCGGGCGCGATAGCCCTCGTGCAACAGAAGCGCCACTCGTTCAGCGCCTCCGCCGCGCACCGCCGGGCTGACCGACAGGATCCTCACGAGGCGATCACCCCTGCGATCCCGAAAGCCGATCCATATCCGCGTCGACCATCATCTCGACCAGCGCTTCGAAGGTCACCTTCGGCACCCACCCAAGTCTCTCGCGAGCCTTGCTCGAATCGCCTAGCAGGCGATTGACCTCCGCGGGTCGCCAGAACGCAGGATCCTCGACCACATACTCGCGATAGTCGAGCCCGGCATACGTGAACGCAATCTCGCAGAATTCGCGCACTGAGTGCTCGTGGCCCATCGCGATGACGTAATCGTCCGGCTCGTCCTGCTGGAGCATGAGCCACATGGCCTCTGCCGAGTCACCCGCGAATCCCCAGTCGCGCTTGGCTTCTAGGTTGCCCAGTCGAAGCTCGCTCGCCAGGCCCAGCTTGATGCGGGCCACGCCGTCTGTGATCTTGCGGGTCACAAAGCGGATTCCTCGCCTGGGCGACTCGTGGTTGAACAGGATGCCGTTGCTGGCATGGAGTCCGTAAGATTCTCGATAGTTCACTGTGATGTAGTACGCATACGCCTTCGCAGCTCCATAGGGCGAGCGAGGGTGGAATGCGGTCAGCTCGGTCTGAGGGACCTCCCGCACGTGTCCGTACATCTCGGAAGTGGATGCCTGATAGAACCGCGTCTGGGGCGAGAACCGCCGAATCGCCTCGAGGAAGCGGAGTGGCCCGATGCCGTTGTACTCTGCGGTCAGGACCGGCTGTGTGAATGACGTGGGCACGAACGACTGCGCCGCTAGGTTATAGACCTCGTGTGGCTCGGCTATCTTGAGCGCGTCGATGATTGAGTACTCGTCGAGCAGGTCTCCCTCGACCAACTCGACGCGGTCAAGAAGATGCTCGACCCGGCCGTAGTTCTCCATCGAAAGGCGCCGGACCATGCCGTAGACCTCGTAGCCCTTGT
The DNA here is from genome assembly GCA_023488435.1 of Actinomycetota bacterium. Taxonomy (NCBI): domain Bacteria; kingdom Bacillati; phylum Actinomycetota; species Actinomycetota bacterium. The sequence goes on along the minus strand of JAMDCK010000029.1, from coordinate 37,578 downwards.
CGAGCAACAGCTCTGCCAGATACGAGCCATCCTGCCCAGTGAATCCAGTGATGAGCGCACGCTTCTCCACAGCGTTCAGTCCTTTCTGTTCCAGTCGTCTTCCAGGCGCACGATATCGTCCTCGCCTAGGTATTCGCCCAATTGGACCTCGATGACCTTGAGCGGCACTTTGCCGCAGTTCTCGATGCGGTGCTCCGCGCCAACAGGGATGTAAGCACTCTCATTCACGTGGACCTCGAAGCGTTCCTCGCCACGGGTCACAAGCGCCGTCCCTGCAACGACTATCCAGTGCTCGGAGCGGTGATGATGCCGCTGGAGACTAGGCTTGGCGCCCGAGTGGATCTCGAGTAGCTTGATCTGGAAGCCCGGTCCCTTCAGCAGGCTCGTCCACGAGCCCCATGGCCGCAAGCTCACCTTGGGCTGCACGACCTCTTCCGCCCCAGCCAGTGCTAGCGCCTCGACCACCAGTCGAACGTCTTGCGCCCGGTCCTTGCTGGCCACGAGGGTGGCGTCAGCGGTGTCGATGACTAGCATGTCGGTCAAACCCAACGTCGCCACCAATCGGTCGGTCGAGTAGACGATCGTGTCTCGGGTATCCAGATCGACTCCCCTGCCCACGCGCACCACACCATCATCATCGGCAGGCAGTACGTCCCCCAGGGCCAGTAGCGACCCGACATCGCTCCAGTTCAACGCCGAAGGAATCACAGCAACCCTGCCCGAGCGCTCCATGATCGCATGATCTACCGAAATCGACGCGATCTCCCCAAAGCGCCTGCGCGCCTCATCGGCATCGCAGCGCCCCGCGGCCTGTTCGGCGGCGAGCCAACGCGCCGTATCAGCAATTGGAGAGGTGTCAGCGTGGGCATCAAGCTCCTCGAGCACCCGCGACGCACGCATGACGAAGATGCCCGCATTCCACAGGTAACCGCCTGCCGCCAGCAGCGATTCGGCGGTAGCAAGGTCGGGCTTTTCGACGAAGCGGGTGGCCGACTGCGGCACGGCCTCGGCGCGCGAGTACTCGGGCATCGCCTCGCCCGCCTGGATGTAGCCGTAGCCGACCTCGGGTCGGGTCGGCGTGATGCCGATGGTGACCAGAAAACCATCGCGCGCCGCCGCGATCGCCGAAGCCACGCAAGCGTCCCAGACACCATCGCGCTCGAGCAGGTGGTCAGAAGGTAGCACTATCATCACTGCCTCGGGGTCATCGAGCACCAACGTGGCCGCAGCATAAGCGATCGCTGGTGCGGTGTTGCGCGGAAGCGGCTCGACCAGGTAGCGCGCCTGCCTCATTCGCGAGTCAGCCTGTGATGACAGGTGATTGCGAAGCTCGTCGAAGAGTCGCTCGTTCGTCACGACGACCACATCGCCGGGGGCAACATAATCATCGACCCGACGGATAGCCTGTGCGATGAGCGACTCATGCCCGAAAACAGTGAGCATCTGCTTTGGCGAGAGTTCCCGCGAGAGTGGCCAAAACCTCGTGCCGCTGCCTCCCGCAAGGATAACCGCGTAAACGGAATCTTCCGTACTCAAGTAAGGACTCCTTCTCTTCGAGCCTATGATTGCATCATAACCTAGCGCAGCGGCTGACCGACTACCGCCTCGGCGCGCGCAAGATAATCGCCGATGAACGGATAGTAGCTCCCCCAACGCTGCGCCTCCGGAAGCGCAGCCCAGACCCGCTCGGGATCACCGGACAGCACCGCTAGGTGCAGTTGCTCTGCCACAAGCGCTGGTGTCGGAGGAAGCCTTTCGGCTGCTGTATCCAGCATCTTCTGCTCCCACACCAGATCAGTGCGTCCGGTTCGACTCGCTTGGGCCAAGGAGTAGGTGGCAAGGCTGACTAGATTGGGTGCGAACTCATGTATGTGCCGAGGCGCCCGATCCACTCGATCCTGCACAGCCCTCACCTGAGCCTCGTCGGGAGCCAGCAGAAGGGCGACCTCCAAAGACCTGCGCTCGACCACCGGATGTCCCGGCATGATCCCGCGCACTCGCTCAAGCTGGTGCGCGGCTAGATTCGCATCGTCTGACGAGACCGAGAACAGCCGGAATCCGCCGACACCGAGCCAAAGGGCCACGACGATGATTGCAACCCCGCCGGCAGCAGCGAGAGGCCGGAACCAACCCGCCGAGCGACCCACATCCACGGAAGTCCACGGTGCCACCGCCAGCCCGGCCATGAGCGGAGCGAACAACCCGATCGCAAAGATCACGGGGTTAACTAGCAGCGCGAACATGGCGATGGCAAAACCTCCGGCCAAAGCCAGGCGCAAGTGGGCCTCGTCGTTTGTAGCCGCCACCCTATCCCGTAGTGTCCAGGCCCAACATCCCAGCATGAAGGCGAACGCCAGTACGCCGACTAGCCCCAGTCGAGTCGCAATCTCCCATAGCCAAGAATGCGGGGATTGCGGACTGTAGACCTCAGGGTCGATGCTACCTACCCGATCGGGAGTGTGCTGGAACATCTCAGGGGGTAGGTACTCGGCCGCGTACATCCTGTATCCCGACGGCCCGAAACCCAACAGCGGGCGGTCCTCAAGCATGCCCTGGGCCCCACCCCACATCTGCACGCGCGACAGCATATTGCCATCAGTCCCAACGATCGACTCCATATCCACAACCGCCGAAGAAACAGCGGGCACCTGAATCACCATTAGCCCCAAGAACATCGCTGCGCCCACAAACAACGCGGCGGATTTCACGATGCGAGCCAGCATACCCTTGAACGATCCGAGTGCAGGGTGGACCGCGACCGTCACGGCTACTGCGAAAACCGCTGCCAGAGACGCCATCACCGAGCCAGAGAATACACCTAGGGCGAGGCAGATGGTCACTGCTGCTGCGTACAACGCGGGTCTACTCCAGTCCTTGCGCGATGCAGCGATGATCGCGGCAATCGGGACCAGCGGCATCAGCGCAGCGGTACTGTACCCAGTAGAGCCGAACACCCGTATCGTTGCAGTGGTGACCTGCTGAAAGACGAGCACGAGTGACAGCACCACGCCGAAACCTACGACCACGACAAGGGCGTCTTCGATGCTCCTACGCGTGAAGGCGACTTTTGCAGCCAGAATGAACACCAAGGGAAAGGCCATCCACTGCACAAGGGGCATGCTCGCATACAGATCATAAAAAACGGCTGCGAACATATCTCCCGCAGCTACCCAGGATGTCACCACAACACCCAAGATGCCCGCGAGGCCAGCCAGCAGCCGACGATCGAGGCTGGCAAGCATGAGGGTCCCTGTTGCCGACGCAAGCAAAGCTGCTCCAGCTGTCGCAAGATGGAAGGCTTGAGATACAGGAACCGGGGGGAGATTGACAATCAACCAGGCACCGGGCGACAGAAGCACACCTAGCAAGAGAGCCGGCAGCACATACTTCTGGTATCCAGGGACTGTCGTGGTGTGATCGGGCATCTGCGCCGCCTAGCGGGGGCTATACCTGATGGCGGCGTCAGTATGGCAGACATCGGCACAAAAATCGCGCTCCTGACTGAACGCCCACTGCTGATGACAAGTATCGCAGCCAGCCGCGGTTGCCCCTTGGTGGTCCTGCATCAAACCGGGGCCATGAGCGGAGCCTAGCATAGGAGTGTGACACTGCGAGCAGGGGTTCCGAGTCTCGGTATGGCACTGCGCACAACGCCGCCCGTCGTTCTCAACGAAGTCTACGAATGCCACCCTTGCATGGGACACCATGATGAACTCACGAGAGTGCGGAAGCCTGAAGCCACCATGACATGGATCGCACTCGCATACAGATCATAAAAAACGGCTGCGAACATATCTCCCGCAGCTACCCAGGATGTCACCACAACACCCAAGATGCCCGCGAGGCCAGCCAGCAGCCGACGATCGAGGCTGGCAAGCATGAGGGTCCCTGTTGCCGACGCAAGCAAAGCTGCTCCAGCTGTCGCAAGATGGAAGGCTTGAGATACAGGAACCGGGGGGAGATTGACAATCAACCAGGCACCGGGCGACAGAAGCACACCTAGCAAGAGAGCCGGCAGCACATACTTCTGGTATCCAGGGACTGTCGTGGTGTGATCGGGCATCTGCGCCGCCTAGCGGGGGCTATACCTGATGGCGGCGTCAGTATGGCAGACATCGGCACAAAAATCGCGCTCCTGACTGAACGCCCACTGCTGATGACAAGTATCGCAGCCAGCCGCGGTTGCCCCTTGGTGGTCCTGCATCAAACCGGGGCCATGAGCGGAGCCTAGCATAGGAGTGTGACACTGCGAGCAGGGGTTCCGAGTCTCGGTATGGCACTGCGCACAACGCCGCCCGTCGTTCTCAACGAAGTCTACGAATGCCACCCTTGCATGGGACACCATGATGAACTCACGAGAGTGCGGAAGCCTGAAGCCACCATGACATGGATCGCAGGAACGCTCTTCATCGTGACAGCCACCGCAGGAGAGGTTCTCAATCTGAACAGTAGCGTTGGCGGTGCTAGGAGCGCTTGCGGCTGCGGGATCGCCCACATGGCAAGTATCACAAGCAGCGCTGGCTATCGTCGCGTTATGACAGCGCAAACATGGACTCATGCCCGCGTTATGAGCGGCCACACTTCCATCCGCTAGACGATGGCAGTCCAAACATGTAGCTCCTGCCTCAAGCGGCTCTTGGTGCGAGACCCGTATCCCTCGATAGTCGTCAAGAGCAACACCAGCGACGTCTGGGGAATGACAATTCAAACACGCGGCCTGAGTGGGCCGTCCATATGGGTACTGTTCGGGGATTCCGGCAAGTTGGGACAGAAAGTGCATACTCCTGTCGGGCAAGCCTATCGAAACCCTTGCGAGCAATCCGCCCGGTTCGTGACAGGCCACACACGAAACTCCAGAGTGTGGATCAGCCGCAGTATCCGAGACAGTGTGGACGGTCTCGGTATGGCAAGAGGCGCAAACCCATGTCGTGCTTGTCGAGTACCCGGCAATCACCCAGACAAGAGATGCGACGGCAACAGTGATGCCCAGAGCAGCCAACCGCTCCTTGGGTGTACGGGGAGGAAGCGGAGGAGGCACATCCGAGTCAGGTGGTTCTGATAGCTTCTCGAGCGGGGGGTGGTCTATGCCCATATGCTCGGAATCGATCGCCTCATCTTCGGGGGATCCAACAACGAACATGATGGCGATGACCAGAATTATCGCTAACAGAGTGCCCAGAATCGCGTAGAGTGCCAGGGCCGCACCAATATCCGTGGCAGGATCAAGCAGAAGGGTCAGGAGCCGAGTCCACAAACCAGAGAGTGATGTCAAAATCTCTTCCATTAGCGGGTCTCACCGCCTTGTGGCAAGGTATCAAGGGCGCCACCGGGATGGATGTGAGTCTCATGACATACAGTGCAGTCGGGCTCCAAATGACAACGACGGCAGAGCTCCTCATCCTCTTCGGCGTATTGTGCGTGCGCCCGTACAAATCTATTCGGATGAGGCATAGCCAGGCCGTGGCAGTCGTCGCAGAATCTTTGATCATGACAGTCGACACAGAGTTGTTCGGGGTCCACAGCGTACTCAGAATGGACCCTTACGAAATCCGGCTCGTGCGGTACCCCTGCGCCATGACATGTTTGACAAGCAGCAGCGGTGTGACAGGCAGCGCAGGTCGAGGAGTCTCCCATACCGTGGGTCTGTTCCCACTGGGGACCATGGGTGATAGCAAAGGTGCCGGTGGTGATTCGATCCTTGGGCAACCGGCCTACATGACACAGAGCACAATCTACGGAGCCTGCCTCCACGTGACAGGAGAGACACGTCTCCATGTCATACGTGCGGACCCAGGAAATCTCCTTCCCATGCGCGACGGTGGAGTGACAGTCGGTACATGGGGTAGTCGCCGAGCAATATGCGTGGTTGATATTGATGGCACCGGTATCGATCGCGCGATTCATCACGGTCTGATGACACTGCAGACAACTCCGGTCGTCGACGGCGGCCAGATCCCTCGACCCATCCGCACCAATAGGCAGGACGTTGGCCAGGTGGCGAAATCCGAAGTCCACTCTTCCTACAACCCCACCTGAGGCATGACAGTCAACGCACCGGATGGCGGCATGAGCACTCATCTGGGTTGCATCGAAGAAAGACTCCTCCTGGTGACACGATGCACAGGGCGCAAACCCCATATAGAAATAGCCGCTTATCGGGATGAGTAGGGCAAGCGGCACTGCGACGATGAGCCAGAGTAGTGATTTTCGGATCAGGCGCAAGGCATTACCCCAAATCGCTAAGGACATTGCTGCGGACACCCGGAGTATGAGCAAGTAACGATGTGCATGAATCGGGGCCGACCCCATATCGGGGCCGACCCCTCAACCGTCTGTTCAACAGCAGTTCTGATGAAACAGATCATTTACCAGCTAGGATAATCCTAGTAGGTGAGTCCAACACCTGCGGTGCCAGCGTTGTTGCGATGGCACTTCAAGCAGTTACCGTCATACGCCTTCATATCGTTGGTGGTGATAGGCGTAAGCGTAGTACCAGCGCCACCGGACCAACCCATCCAGAGGAAAGCTCTGGTGCCATCAGGCATGTTGGACCCAGCACCAGCGGCTGTGGTCTGACCATGGGGGAACGTGAACCCTGAGCTGGTCTGCGGATCGGTCTGATCGTGGCAGCTCTCGCAGTCACTAACGCCAGCGAACGCTGTCTGAGTGGTTTCGACGATGGTCGTGGTAACGCCATTCGACACCCACTGCTCGGCTGCATCGACTGTCACTCCAGCGACACCGATGTGACCCTGCTTGGGCACCAAAGGTGCCTGGGTCGCGTTGATGTTGGCGTGGCGCAAATCAGCCCAACCGCGATTGACCACTGCCAGCGTCGTGGATGAGTGGCAGATGTTGCAGTTGTAGCCTGTGCGGACCAGCGAACGCGTGCTGTCCGGCCAAACCGAGCCTGCAACGGCATCTAGCTCTGCAACCGAGATCCCGGATGCAACAGGGTTGGCTGTCGGGGTCACGAGCAGTGCGTCGGTGGCCGGGTTGAGCAACGCTGCAGCGACGATGGCGTACTGCGAGCCGTTAGCACCATGCGGGTTGTTCAGATGGCAGGCGCGAGCCTGACAAGCCAGTGGGTTACCACCGCTGTGAGGGCCTCCACCCCAGTTGACCACCAAATCGGTCACTGTCGAGCCGATAACGTGACACCCTGCGCATGTAGGGTTGTTTGTCCCCAGCAGCATGACGCCGTCACCAGCTGCACGGTGAACCGAGTGGCAGATGCCGCACTTGGCTGTGTTGGCCAGGTAGTTGGCATGAACGCCGGGGTTCGTGGGGTTGGCGCCAGTGGCACTCAACAGGGTTCCACCAGCAACTCCTGATCCGATGGGTGATCCCCAAGTGTAGTAATCCGCCATCCAGTTCCAGGTCCTGGCCCGTGTCGGGGCTAGGAACGATGCGTATGCGGAGGCTGCGAACAAAAAGACGAGAGCGACCGCGATCGCAATAACAAGAACACTTCTTCTTTTCACCGAATAATCTCCTTTAGTAAGAGACATATGGGTCGTTGCTTGTTTCATGTACTGCACCTCCTTTCCCAAGCGGATTTGTGAACCGCTCTGCAGTCATCGACTGCATCAAGCTTGAACAGTTCACACGCAATCTACGTGCGGTTTCGATTAACGAAACTGTACATACGGAGTCTATCACAAAACGCACACATAAATGTCCATGATTTATGTGGAACGGTCGAGAATTTCTGGACTCGGTGTCGTGCTTGTAGCCTGATTTCTCTTCCTGCGCAAGAACAGAGCGACTCCGACAGCAATAATCACCAGAGCCAGCGGGATCGCACATGCTCGTATCGGTCCATCGAGCACCCGTCTCGCCGCAGCTGCAGCATCACCGCCACCGGCAGAGTCCGGAAGTCTCACGATTTGGACCCTGTTGTTCTGCGTATCCGAGACGGTGAACCAGTCGCGCTGAGGGTCATAACTGACATTCGTCGGATAGAAGAACTTCCCGTCCTCTGGCCCTGGCGTGCCGTACTTCCCTATCAGGGATCCGTCTTCCGGATCGAAAACCGCCAGCGCACACTCGAACATGTCTGCGACTACGATTCTTCCAGCACCATCGAGAGTCATTCCTAGGGGCAACTGCAGGGCTTCTTCACCCGTGAGCGCTTGGTCCTCGAGCTCTCGCACCGTGAGACGTCCATCGATCATCTCTGCGCGGTTAGACGGCTTTCCGGTTCTTACAATCCACAGGCGATTGCCCTCAGCATCATATGCGCTGATCCTGTTGTTGAACGAATCCGCAACGAATATCCGGCCATCCTCACCGATGGCCACCCCGTGTACGTAATCGAACTGATAATCAGCTTGGCCGCGGGATCCTATCACACGGACTGGACTGCCGTCGGTGGGGTCCAATATCGCAAACCCGTTGACCGAGCCTACAACGATCTTGTCTTCACTCACCGCGATCGAGACTGGTCTGGGAACGCTGAACGTACCAATATAAGATCCGTCTGGATTCAAGACGCGGACCCGGTCGTTCTGGGTTTCCACGACATAAATCAAGCCATCCGGTCCGACAGTAAGGCGACCCGGTACGACCAGCGGATCAGCCTCAGGGCCACGAAAGGTCTCAATATAGCGACCATCAGGAGTGAACCTCATGATCGCACCATGCTGTGCATCAGTGATATGTATAGACCCATCTGGGCCCGGAGCAGCTGCAGCGGTACGCTGGAACTGGTCCTCCGGCGCTACACTCATCCCGTAGATCGAGCGTACCCACTCGATGCCGAGCAATTCCTCGGTAGCAGGAATATCGCCAGGGGGATCCAGCAAGCGGAGCAGAAGGAATGTAGCAAGACCAAGGAGAAGGAGCAGGGCGGCGAGAACCAATCCCAGAATCCTTCGTCCGCGCCTAGAGACCACTTCCGGGCTTTGAGCAGCTGGGGGGTTTTCTGCAACTGTATCGGTCATTGAGACGATCCGATCCTCTCTAGCCCCGCAAGGGCCTCTTCGTAGTCAGGGTAGAATCTAAGCGCTTCGCGGTAATCAGCTTCTGCACCGGTCCTGTCGCCCATTTCGAACTTGACGTTCCCGCGATCAGTCAGGATGTCGGCGGCTCCAGGGTTGGATTCAATGAAGGCGTTGTACTGCTCCAGCACTCTGTCCCAGTCCTCCATATCGCGATAGATGTCGGCCTTGACGATGAGGGCGATGTGATAGTTATCGTGGTATCCGGCTAGACGCGCCGCGTTGGCGATGACTCCGCCCTCAGCAAGCTGCGCCTCGTGATGCTCGCGAATCTGGGTCCGGGCGGCATCGGCGACTTCAAGGGCCTCCTCATACTGTCCTTGTGCCCTCAACAGGCGCGCCTCACTCAGAACGATGTCAGCTGTCGAAGAATCATCCAAGCTAGCTTTGGCAGTGCTCAGGATGTTCTCGGCCCGACCCAATTGGCCGTCGAGTATGAGAGCCGAGATATGACGAGCCCACACGCTCGTATCCGTTGTGCCGGCACGTACCGCAGCGCCCGTCACCGATATGTCACGCTCTAGGGCTGTCCGCGGCCCACCGGGCTGTATAACTCCTGTAACAAGGGCGCTCACGACTGTTACAAGGAATAGGATCAGAATACCGACTGCGGCGAATGACATCTTGCGAACCACGGGATCGTCGAAGATCGAGCTCTTACGCCGAACCTGCTTGCGAGGAGCGGGCTTTGTGGTTTCATCGAACTGGAAACCTTCGCGATCGTCTGGGCGATCTTGCTGCATCTATTTCCTCCGTCGTCGACTAAGCGGCAGATTGCTGGGTCAGGTTCTTATGGACTGTCCCAGTGTGCGGACAGTGCGTGCCAGTTTACATCACACGCCCCAGAGTGGACATACCAGAAGCGTGAATCTTCTCACATGAGCGTGAGGACATGATTTTATTTCCATTCGCTAGCAAATCGAGTGCCTGAAAGGCGGCTCGGCTACAGATCATCTGGTAGCGCGATATGCCCAGCCACGGCACTGGCTGCGGCCACAGCGGGTGAGCTCAGATACACCTCGCTGGTGGGGTCGCCCATCCTGCCCACGAAGTTGCGATTCGTGGTCGCGACTGCGCGCTCTCCCGCGGCAAGGATACCCATGTGACCGCCAAGGCAAGGCCCGCATGTCGGGGTCGAGATCGCAGCATTGGCGTCCAGGAAGATATCGAAAAGTCCTTCGGTCATGGCAGCGCGATATATCTCCTGGGTGGCTGGGATGATGATCAGCCTCACGCGGTCGTCGACCTTGCGGCCCTTGAGGACCTCGGCGGCTATACGGAGGTCTTCCAGGCGGCCGTTTGTGCAAGACCCGATCACGACCTGATCGATTGTGACGTCGCGAGAGTCCTCGGCGAGGCGCGTGTTCGATGGCAGGTGCGGGAAGGACACCGTCGGCTTGAGGGCCGCTGCGTCTATCTCGATGACGCGCGGGTAGTGGGCGTCGGGATCCGAGTGGTACTCGACCCAGGGGCGCTCGGCGCGACCCGTGAGGTAGGTGCGCGTGACGTCATCGACCGCGATGATTCCGGATTTGGCACCGGCTTCGATCGCCATGTTGCAGACGGTCATTCGGTCGTCCATGCCCATCGCATCGAAGGTCGAACCGGTGAACTCCATGGCCTGGTAGAGCGCACCGTCGACACCGATCAGCCCAATGATGTGCAGGATAAGGTCTTTTCCGCATACCCAGGGCCCGAACTCGCCATCTACGACGAACTTGATCGATGCGGGCACTTTGAACCACGCCTCGCCTATGGCCATTCCGGCCGCCGCATCAGTGCTGCCGACGCCGGTGGAAAACGCCCCGAGCGCACCGTAGGTGCAGGTGTGGGAGTCCGCTCCGATGATGACATCGCCAGGAACGACCACTCCCTGCTCTGGCAACAACGCGTGCTCGACGCCCATGCAACCGATCTCGTAGTAGTGGGATATCGACTGCTCGCGAGCGAAATCGCGCATGACTTTGGCCTGCTCGGCGGATTTGATGTCCTTGTTGGGTGCGTAGTGGTCGGGCACGAGGACGACACGGTCCTTGTCCCACACCTTAGTTGCACCCGTGCGACGGAACTCACGGATCGCGATCGGCGCGGTCACGTCGTTGGCAAGCACGATATCGAGCTTGCATGTGATGAGCTGTCCGGGTTCGACTTCGTCGAGGCCGGCGTGCGCAGCTAGAATCTTCTCGGTGATGGTCATGGGGCGGGGCATCGGTCTGGTTCCTCCTGTGTCAGGGGCGGTCGGTTGATGGTGAATCGGCTTCGGCGGATAGCTCCTGCCGGTGCGCCAACAGCAATCGGTTGAGCGAGTTCACATAAGCACGTGCCGACGCGGTGATTATGTCGCTGTGGGCTCCTCGGCCGGTGAAAACGCGCCCGTCGGCGCTGCGGATGCGGATGGTGACTTCTCCCAGGGCGTCGATGCCCCGGGTCACGCTCTGTACGCTGAATTCGATCAGGTCGTTCTCGACCTCGATGACGCGATTGATGGCGCGGTACAGTGCATCGACCGGGCCGGTCCCGTGGCTCGAGTCGATGAGCACCGAACCTGTGGCGACCTCCACCAGTTCGACGGTTGCGGTCGGTATCCCGGGCTCCCCGCTCATGACGTGCAGAGAGCGCAGGTGGTACACCTCTCCTGCCGAGGTACGCTCGGACTCTGAGACCAGCGCCTCGATGTCCTCGTCGTAGACTTCTTTCTTCTTGTCCGCGAGCTCCAGGAAGTCGTGGTGGACGCGCTCGAACTCCTCCTCGGCGAGCTCGTATCCGAGCAGTTCGAGGCGGTGGCGCAGGGCATGGCGCCCGCTTCGTGCCGTGAGCACGATCGAGCTGCCGCCAACGCCGACCTCGACAGGGTCGATGATCTCGTAGGTGGTGCGCTCCTTGAGTACGCCGTCCTGGTGGATGCCACTGGAGTGAGCGAACGCATTGGCGCCGACGATCGACTTGTTGGGCTGCACCAAGATGCCGGTGATGTTGCTCACTAGGCGCGAGGTGCGCATGATTTCCCGCGTGTTGATCGTGGTGTCGGCGCCGAAGTACTCCCGCCGGGCGCGAAGGGCCATGACGACCTCTTCCATCGCGGTGTTGCCTGCGCGTTCGCCGATGCCGTTGATGGTGCACTCCACCTGGCGCGCGCCGGCCTTCACGCCAGCGAGCGCATTGGCGGTGGCCATCCCGAGGTCGTTGTGGCAGTGGACCGCGACGATCACGTCCTCGATGCCTTTGACGTGCTCAAAGAGGCCGCCGATCAACGCTCCGAACTCGCCGGGGTAGGTATAGCCCGTGGTGTCGGGGATGTTGACGACGGTGGCTCCGGCCGCGATGACAGTCTCGACCATCTCGTAGAGAAAGGCCGGATCGGCACGCCCAGCGTCCTCGGCGTAGAACTCCACCTCGCCGACGAGTGAGCGCGCCAACTTCACCGCTGCCACAGCCCGCTCGAGGGCTGTCGCCCGATCGATGCGCAGCTTGTGCGTCAGGTGGCTTTCCGAGACGCCGATGCCCGTGTGAATGCGTGGGCGCGCTGCGCCAGCCAGGGCAGCAGCCGCGCTCTCGATGTCGCTGGGTACCGCGCGCGACAGGGCGCAGACCACGCAGGCGTCGCCTACCTCGGCAGCGATACGCCGCACGCTCTCGAAGTCACCGGGACTCGATGCGGGAAAGCCAGCCTCGATCACGTCTACGCCGAGGCGGACGAGCTGCCTTGCGATCTCGAGCTTCTCCTCGGTGTTCATGCTGGCGCCCGGGGACTGCTCCCCATCGCGCAAGGTCGTGTCGAAGATGTAGACCTTGTCTGCGGCTGCCGCAGGTATCGTCGACTCACTCACTAGCGATCCGTCCTCACCTTCACAGCTCGACGCTCCAGGCCTCGTCCATTCCGGCAGCCTCGATGATCTGGCCGAGCAGTTCTGCGGTCATCTGACTGTCGATGGTAAGCCCCATGAGAGCCTGTCCGCCCGCTTCCTTGCGTGCAACCTGCATCGAGCCGATGTTGATCGCTTGAGCGCCCAGGACCGTCCCGACCTTGCCGATCATGCCGGGCCTATCGGCGTAGAGGAAGAACGCCATGTACTGTGCGGGAGCCATGTCCAGGTCGTATTCGAAGAGCGACACGATGCGCGGCTCATTCTTCTTGCCAATTAGCGATGCCGAGACCTCAACGGGTCCGCTGGCGCCGGTGCCCGTCACCGAGATCGATGACACGTAGTCCGCAGTCTCGGGCTGCTTGGTCTCGGTGATGCGAAGACCGCGCTGCTCGGCGTAGTAATCGGCGTTGACGAAGTTCACCGACTCTGCGCTGACTACTGTAAGCATTCCCTTGAGCACTGCGGTGCGAAGGATGCGGGTGTCGGTCTCGGCCAATGCGCCGATGAACCGGATGTCGAGGGATTCGAGTCCCTGGCGCGCCATCTGCGCGACCATTTTGCCGAGGTCCTCGGATACCTTGAGGTATGGGCCGACCTTCTCGTAGACCTCCGGCGAGACCGGTGCGATGTTGACGGCCGTGGGGACCATCTCGCCTCTGAGACCCGCTGCCACGAACTCGGCGATCTGCTCGCCTGCGCGGTCCTGTGCCTCGGCGGTGCTCGCTCCCAGGTGAGGTGTGAGTATGACGTTCTCCAGCTCGACGAGTGGCGAGTCGGTGCACGGCTCGACCTCGAAGACGTCGATCGCGGCGCTTGCGACCTTGCCGCTCTTCACTGCATCGATGAGCGCCTGCTCCTGGAAGATGCCGCCGCGCGCCGTGTTGATCAGCCGAACGCCGTCCTTCATCTTGGCGAACTGCTCTGCACCGAACATACCGATCGTCTCTTTGGTCTTGGGCAGGTGGACGGTGATGTAATCCGCCTGCGCAAGGATCGCGTCCACGTCATCGACGAGTTCCACGCCCATCGCAGTCGCCCGCTCTGCGGTCGTGTAAGGGTCGAATCCGATGATGCGCATGCCGAATCCGCGCGCACGCTCGGCCACGAGCGAACCGATCCGCCCCAAGCCGAAGATCGCGAGTGTCTTCTCGTAGAGCTCGGCACCTGTGTACTTCGAGCGTTCCCACTTGCACTGTTTCATGCTCGCATTCGCCTGCGCGATGTTGCGCGACTGCGAGAGCAGCAGCGCCATCGTGTGCTCCGCAGCCGAAACGATGTTGGAGGTCGGTGCGTTGCATACTATGATCCCACGCTCGGTGGCGGCCTGGACGTCGACGTTGTCGACCCCGACGCCTGCGCGTCCGATGATCTTCAGGTTCACGCCGGCCTCGATGACCTCGCGCGAGGCACGCGTGGCCGAACGCACAATGAGCGCGTCATAAGCGGGTATCTCGGCGACAAGCTGGTCGGGAGTCAGCTCGGTGGAGACCGTCACGTCGAACTGCTCGCGCAGCTTCTCGATGCCGCTATTCGCGATCTTCTCGGCTACTAATACCTTCATATATGTCTCCCCTTCACTGCGCTTCTACGAAGACGGACTGGGCGGCCTTTACCCCGGCACCGCGCTCGAAACCATAACCTAGTGACGCAAGAGTCATCTCCAGCGCTGAGAGCGTGACGATGATATCGAGCTCGCCGAAGTAACCCAGGTGCCCGATCCTGATGATGCGTCCAGTGTACTCGTCCTGTCCGCCGGCGATGGTCACGCCGTGTGCGCTCTTCATGATCTTGACGATCGCCTTGCCGTCCACACCTTCGGGCACCCACACCGGCGTGACTGCGCTTCCGCGGCCTTCCGGCGGGGCGAAGAGGGCTAGTCCGAGTGCCTCACAGCCCTTGCGGGTCGCCTCTGCCAGGCGGGAGTGGCGGGCAATCGTGTTGCCCAGGCCCTCCTCGGCGATCATGGCGAGCGCGACATTGAGGCCGAGCACGAGCGAGACAGCAGGCGTGAACGGCGTCGTGTCCTTCTCGATGTTCTTCTTGTACTTCATCCAGTCGAAGTAGAACGCAGGTAAAGTCGATCTCTCGTACGCGCGCCAGGCCTTGTCGCTCACGGTGCATGCGGCGAGGCCGGGTGGCAGCATGAGGCCCTTCTGCGAGCCGGTCATGACGACATCGAGTCCCCAGTCATCGGTGCGGCACTCCACAGCGCCGATACCGGTGATGCTGTCGACGATCAGCACGCACTCAGGGTAGTCGCGCACGATCGCGCCGATGGCTTGCACATCGTTGAGCACGCCGCTGGAGGTCTCGGACTGCGTGACGATGACGCCCCGTGCATCCGGATTCGCCGAAAGCGCAGCAGCGATGTCATCGGGACGCACGACCTCGGTCCACTCATAGCGCAGATCGATCACATCGAGGCCGTAGACCTCGCAGATCGCTTTCTGGCGGTCGCCGAACTTGCCGTTGCGGGCTACGATGACCTTGTCGCCAGCGCAGAAGCAGTTGGCTATCGCCGCCTCCATGACACCGGTGCCCGAGCTCGCGAAGAGCAGGACATCGCCTTGCGTCTGGAAGACATACTTGAGCCCCTCGATGGCATCAGCGAATGCCTTTGAGAACTCCGGCGTCCTGTGATGGATGATAGGCGCTGCCTGGGTCAACAGCACCTCGGCAGGTACCGGAGTCGGCCCAGGCGTCATCAGGTACTGCTTCTTCATCGATTCTCAGCCCCTCTCGAGCCAGGTGAACATGGTGCGAAGGTCGCTTCCGACCTCTTCGACCAGGTGTTCGGCGTTGATGCGCCGCATCGCCTTGAAGTGGGGCTGAGCCACCTTGTTCTCGAGCATCCAGTTGCGAGCGAACTCACCGTTCTGGATCTCCCACAGAACCTGGGCCATGTTCTCGCGGGTCTCGTCGGTGACGATCCGCGGCCCGGTGACGTAGGCGCCGTACTCGGCTGTGTTGCTGATCGACATCAGCGAATGCCTTTGAGAACTCCGGCGTCCTGTGATGGATGATAGGCGCTGCCTGGGTCAACAGCACCTCGGCAGGTACCGGAGTCGGCCCAGGCGTCATCAGGTACTGCTTCTTCATCGATTCTCAGCCCCTCTCGAGCCAGGTGAACATGGTGCGAAGGTCGCTTCCGACCTCTTCGACCAGGTGTTCGGCGTTGATGCGCCGCATCGCCTTGAAGTGGGGCTGAGCCACCTTGTTCTCGAGCATCCAGTTGCGAGCGAACTCACCGTTCTGGATCTCCCACAGAACCTGGGCCATGTTCTCGCGGGTCTCGTCGGTGACGATCCGCGGCCCGGTGACGTAGGCGCCGTACTCGGCTGTGTTGCTGATCGAGTCGAACATCTTGGCCATGCCGCCCTCATACATCAAGTCGACGATCAACTTGAGCTCATGAAGGCACTCGAAGTATGCGATCTCCGGCTGGTAGCCAGCCTCGACGAGCGTCTCGAATCCAGCCATGACAAGAGCCGTGGCGCCTCCGCACAAAACTGCCTGCTCGCCGAAAAGGTCGGTCTCGGTCTCCTCGGCGAAGCTTGTCTCGATGATCCCGGCCCGCGAACCGCCGACCCCGGCAGCCCACGCGAGTGCGATCTCAAGGGCGCTGCCACTGGCATCCTGGTGGACGGCCACGAGGCACGGGACGCCCGAGCCCTCGGTGAAGACGCGGCGCACCATGTGGCCGGGACCCTTCGGCGCAATCATGACGACATCGACGTCGGCGGGAGCCTCGATCTGACCGTAGTGGATGTTGAAGCCGTGCGCGAAAGCAAGCACCTTGCCCGCCGTCATGTGCTCGTGGATCTCCGAATAGTAGATGTGGCCCTGGAGTTCGTCGGGGGCGAGGATCATGATGATCTCGGCCTCTGCAGCAGCTTCACGCGGGGTCATGACCTTCAGTCCGTCGGTCTTGACCTTGTCCCATGACTTGGAGTCCGCGCGCAGCCCTACGCGCACATCGCATCCCGAGTCGTGCAGGTTGAGTGCGTGGGCGTGGCCTTGTGAGCCGTACCCGATCACCGCGATCTTACGACCCTTGATCAGTCCAAGGTCGCAATCCTTCTCGTAGAATATCTGGGCCATTCTGGGGTTCCTCTCTCTTTGGCACGTTGCGTTGTGGTACGTGTCGTAATCAGGTCGTCTTGCTCGTTCAGCTCTTCGTGCTATCCCTTTGCCCGCGCCCCAGGGCAATTCGCCCTGTGCGTGCGAGTTCCTTGATGCCATAGGCGCGGAACAAGTCCTCTAGCGCTTCGATCTTACTTGCCGAGCCGGTGGCTTCGATCGTCAATGAGTTCTTGCCCACATCGACGATCTTTGCACGGAATACGTTGGCGATCTCTATGATCTCGTGTCTGCGTTCCGGGGATGCGTTGACTTTGAACAGCACGAGCTCCCGAGCGATCATATCCTCGGGATCGAGATCTTGGATCTTGATGACGTTGACCAGCTTGTGTAGCTGCTTGGTGATCTGCTCCAAAGGAATGTCGGCAGCACTGACCACTATGGTGATGCGCGACAGGGTCGGATCCTCTGTGGGACCTACCGCGAGCGAATCGATGTTGAATCCCCTGCGCGCAAAGAGCGATGCTACGCGGGTCAGCACGCCGGGCTTGTTCTCAACCAGAACCGAGAGAGTATGCGTCATCTTACTCCCACACCTCCTCGAGGATATCGTCGTCCAACATCTCTGACACGGGGCATCCGGGAACGCCGCCGAGCATCTCATCGATGCTGGCCCCCGGCGCGACCATGGGGAATACGCACTCTTCAGGAGCAACGCGGCAATCAACAAGCGCCGGACCGGGATGATCGAACGCCTGCATCAGCGCAGCGTCGAGTTCGTCCGGGCTCGTCACCCGCACGCCGAGCCATCCATATGCATCGGCTAGCTTCAGGAAATCAGGGATGTCCTGCGACAGCACCGATGACGAGTACCTGCGATCGTAGAACAGCTCCTGCCACTGCCTCACCATGCCGAGGAATCCGTTGTTCAAAATGACAACCTTGACTGGGAGCTGATTGATTGCTGCGGTTGCCATCTCCTGACTGTTCATCTGGATCGACCCATCGCCAGCGATGTCGATGACAAGTGCGTCAGGGCGTCCAGCTTGAGCCCCGATGGCCGCTGGAAGTCCGAAGCCCATGGTCCCCAGACCGCCAGAGGATATCCACGACCTGGGCCTGCGCAGGGTGTAATACTGGCACGCCCACATCTGGTTCTGCCCGACTTCGGTGCAGATGATCGTGTCGCGATCTGCGGTCAGATCGCTGACCCGAGTGACGACATGCTGAGGATGCAGGACGCCTTCCTGTGAAGCGAAGTGCAGCGGGAAGCGCCGCCGCCAATCATCGATGACCTTCATCCACGCGGTACTCACCGGCTCGGCACCCGATTTACGCAACTCTGCGACGATGCCGGCGAGGATGGACTTAGCCTCTCCCACCACCGGCACGTCGACCGCCTTGTTCTTACCTATCTCAGCCGGGTCGATGTCGATGTGGATGACCTGTGCTTTGGTGGCGAACGCCGAAAGTTTGCCGGTCACGCGGTCGTCGAAACGCACGCCGACTGCGATCAGGAGGTCCGTGTCGGTCATCGTGTAGTTGGTGTATTTCGCCCCATGCATCCCAGGCATGCCAATCCAAAGATGATGGTCCTCAGGGAAGGATCCCTTGCCCATCATGGTCGTGGTCACCGGGATCTGCATCAACTCAGCGAGCTCCTTGAGCTCCTTGGATGCTCCGCTGGCTATCACGCCACCACCGACGTACAGCAAAGGCTTTTCCGCCTTGGAAATCAGGTTCGCCGCCTGCTTGATCTGCTTTGCATGCCCCCGCACAGTGGGCTTGTAGCCGGGAAGGTGAATCGAGTCGGGCAAGACGAAGTCCAGCTCACCCTTGCTCACATCCACCGGGATGTCGATGAGGACAGGCCCGGGCCTGCCCGTAGTGGCGATGTGGAATGCCTCGTGTACGACCTCAGGCACCATCGACGCGCAACTGAGCAGGTAGTTATGCTTGGTGATCGGCAGAGTAATGCCCGTGATATCCGACTCCTGGAATGCATCGGTACCGATTACCGACGTCGCGACCTGTGCCGTGATCACAACCATCGGGATCGAGTCCATGTATGCGTTGGCGATCCCGGTGATGGTATTGGTCGCCCCAGGGCCGCTGGTGGTCAGTGCGACTCCGCACTTACCCGTTGCGCGTGCGTATCCGTCGGCCATGTGTACAGCACCCTGTTCATGCCGAGGAAGAATCGTCTGTATCCCCTCGCAGTCATAGAGCGCATCGAAGATCGGCAGAGCCACCCCACCCGGATAGCCGAAGATCGTCTCGACACCTTCCGCCTGTAGGCACTTGACCAGAGCTTGGGCGCCTGTGATCCTCCCACTCATGATCGGCCTACCCCTGAATCGGGGCTGAACGCAGCCTTCAAATAAAACAATCCCTGCCTAACGCTTCGCACCATATCGCACCATCGCTTTCAGATCAGGTGGACATCCGTTGTGCCGCGTAGTCAGGGGCGTTCTCCGCAAAAAGAACAGCTCAGCATCGGGGGGTCTCGCTAAAGACTCTGGCGATGTTGAATCACGCGACAGATAACGGATGTCACCGACTCGACTTACTCGTCGTCCGCAATCGCCGAAGATCATCCGGCATCACGCAACGCGTTGGGTCGAGCGGCTCAGGAGTGGTTTCGAGTCGCCCTGCGCCGGCTTCCACGAATTGCCCGGCTCGCTGTGGTCAGGGTTGGCCTCTACTGTTCTCCGTCAAAGCCATATTTCGATATTCAAGTGTAAGACCGGAGTATAAGACGTTTCGGGAAATCTCACAACGTGTGAGACAGACCACGGAGCGAGTCCGGAATCGGACTCGCTCCGCTACAAGCCTACTCAACTCTACTGGAATACCCTGAACTCGGCGATCCCATAACCATTGGCCGCACCAGTACCGGTTGCCTGACACTCAATCCTGACGTGCCGTGCATTCCGGGCACTGAACGTAATCCGCTGCATCGCAGACGTTCCAGTGGTGGTGCTGAACACCGTGGTCCAGTTGGTGCCATCGGTCGAGGTCTGAATCCTGAAGGATCTGGCCCATAGGTTTCCGCTCCAGGCGACTTCGACTGTCCTGATGCTACGTGAGGATCCTAGGTCAACCGACAAACGCTCTGTTGTCGTGGCCCCTCCAGTCCTGTTCGACCACCAGAAGGTCTGCAGATTGCCGTCTCCCGCACGGGCGGGAGGATGGTTGCTGTCCGACCTGGACGCAGTGAACGTTCTGTTCAGTGCGAGGTTGACAGGCTGAGGAACGGCCATAGGCGAAAGGGCTACATTCACCGTGGCCGTTGCATCAGAGGCTATAGTGACTGGTCCGGACCAATTGTTGTACCCGGATCTTGTGATGGTCATGGTGCGTGCACCCGGCGCAACGCCGCTTAGCGAGTAGCGCCCATCGGTTCCGGTGGTTGCAGAGACTCCGGTGTTCAGTGTCACTGTGGCACCAGCGACGGCAGCCGTCGTCGAAGCGTCGGTCACACGTCCGGTGACTCCACCAGTACCAGGTATTCCACCGGGCATGATGTTGGGCCAGGAGGTGCCCTGAAGTGGGTGCTCCGAGACGTCACAAGCGGCACCGCAATCCTGCTCCTGCCAGCCCTGCGGGGTGTAGCTCCTGATACTGATACGCGAGGTACCTGCGTCGTTGCGTCCAGGAGTGCCCGGCCAGACCCTGTAGGCTGGTGGATCATATACTGTTCCCAACAGTCGGGGGCGACCCCAGCCATGCGGGATAGCCACATGGCACTGGTTGCAGAAAGCACCTTCGTAACCCCGATCGTCATGCTCTTGGTGGGCATTCGTACTCCAGACACCGCTCGGAGAGCGAAGGTCATGACACTTCTCGCAGATTATCCCGGCTGGACGCGAACCGTTCTTCGTCATACTCATGCCGGTAGGTGAGTTGGCACTGAGCTGAGCTGTGAAGTTCTCGTTGCCCGTAATGACACGATAGGGGTTGGGGAACCTGGGATCTATGTTGATCCTCATCGCTGCCCCATGGGGACCCTCAGCACCGGTATAGGTGTGGCAATCGCTACACCTCGTGATCGAGTCGATCCTCCAGCCGGGCAGGAGGAACGACGATGCGGGTGGGATAGCCCATGTGTATGTCACTCCGTTGACGACGAAGCGATCGCGCATTCCGGGTAGGTCCGCTCTTACCCTGTGCATCGAAGCATTCCGTGGATCGAACTCCATGGCCTGCCTGCGGTTGTGAGGCGAGTTGGGATGGCAAGTCAGGCAGTTGAGATCGTTCGCCTGGATAGCGCCTTGAACCACAGGGTCAGTGGACCGGTGGCAAGTGGAGCAGTTGAACCCAAGAACCTCATGCTCTTGGTCGACGAAGCGGAAGTGACAACCCTCACAGCCGATGTCGTTGGCACGCCTACCATCGTGAACAGCCCGGTGGCGGTCCGCACCCACCTGTCCGTGACACGCAGCGCATGCAGTGGTGGTCGCGGGTACGCTGGGACTGACATGACACACGGAGCAACCTCCACCGGGGGCGGCGTTCGCGTGAATCACGGCTACATCTTGTATAGCGTGACACTCTGCCCCACCACAGGCTACATCGGTGGAAACATGTGCCTGAGCCATCCGGTCATGCACGACAGGATGACATTGACTGCATCCACGATCCCAGGTGGCCGGGAACCTGGTGTACGTGTGACACGCAACACAGCCGACGGGTGTTACCCCTGGCCTGCGATGCTCTGCAACCAGATCGACCACGTGACAAGCAAGGCAGTCCCGCTGCAGGGTCGCATCGTGCGCAGCCGGACGTATTGGGTGCCGCGTCTCTGCTGGGGAGTAGTCATGGCACGCTACGCACCGTGCACCGACGGTAGTATCCACGCCGACCCTATGACAGGTAGAGCATGCGGGGTGCAGTTGGATGATATCAGTCGTCCCATGACACGCCACGCACTCCTGGCTATCGGGTGCCTGATGAATCTGATCGATATCACCGTGGACCTGATGGCAGGTGGCGCAATCAGCGGTGGCAGTGTTCCAATCGATGCGCGCTGGATCACTGTTGCGGTGGCACAGTGCGCATGTGTCGGCGTACTGAGGATAGCTATCCATGTAAGGTTCGTGGACCTCCGGCAGTGTGTTCGTCCCATGACAGCCCGCCGTGGCACACGAGGGATCCATCTCACCGAAGGTGTGGTCGGCCTGCATATTGCGATGGTAGTCCACCCCTGTTGTCGCATGGCAACTTGCGCACTCGGCTGTTCTGGCCGAAAGGTTCGGGATCCTGGAGGGGTTGCGGTGGCAGACATTACAGCCCAGCGGGGCTCCAGCATGAACAGGTGCGACGTCTATCGCACCTCCGACGACCTGACCGTGACAAGCGCCACATCGGAGAGAATCAGCACTGGTCGCCAAGTGGACACTGAGATCATCGTGATAGGTTACGTGACACGCAGTACAGCGGGTATCACGTGCTTCGATCGCCAGCTCAGAGCGCTGGCCCATCTCTCCCTCGAAGTACGAATGGCAGATATCGCAGCCAGTAAGCTGGCGGCCCGTCACCGAGGTTGTGGCTACCATTCCCCCACCATGCTCTATGGTCAAATCCGGTGAATGGCAATCGATGCAAGAAACCTCTTGAACGTCTGCGAAGCGCGACTGGTGGATCTCTCCTACGGGTCCATGGACCACATGGCAGGCATCGCAGGCGGTATCCCGGGTAGCGATGGCACTCACCGTCTTTGCGTCCCTTGACACATGGCAGCTTGCGCAAGTGAGCGCTCTGCCCTGCGCATCGTAGCGGGTCGGCCTCGTGATCACGGCCGTGCCGGTAACCATCTCACTGACGCCCTGGTGCTCGTCGACTAGGTTGCTTGTATGACACAAGGCGCAATCGCGTGTGAACGGTCCAGAGACCGAGCCGGTCCAGTATGCGTAGTTCGGACCCTGTGGGCCAATCAGAAGGGGGTTGGCCCAGTGGGCTGACCTGTGCGCAACATCCTGTTCGATGCCGACATGACAGGCATCACACGCTGTCAGTCTCTGCTCAATTGCCGCAACTACGATGGGATCCGGAGATGCATGACAATCCATGCAGGTGAAGGTCGGAACGATCTCGGTGTGTGCCAGCATCAGATCGGGCGTGGTATGGCACCCAGCACCACCACAGCCAACCATGCTCCAGGTGCTGAGGTGCGCAGCTTCATCGTAATGTTCCTCAAAGGTGAAGTGGCAAACCGTACAGTCCCTTACAGGTGGTGTAGCTGGGTGTGCCGTTGCGAACTGCGATGGAATCGGCTCATGGCAGACAAGACACGAGGTCCTTGTGGGATCGATCGGATCGACAGCCCGGGTATGCACCTGGGCCAGATCATCACCGGCATGACAGTCCAGACACACCCGGTTGTTCGCCAAGATCGCATGACCCGTTGTTATCTGAGAGTGGAAGGGATCCGCCGAAGTGGGTCCGTGACATCCGGCTTGGATGCAACCCTGGTTCCAGACCGTGTACGTGTCCCTAGGTGCGGGGTGGCACGCGATGCACTGCTGTCCAACGGTACTCGAGTCCGGCCTTTCGTGCTCGGTCGCGAGATCCAGTGAGTGGCATGCAGAGCAGCTGATTCCGTTGATCAAGCCGTCATCGGCGACATGATCGATGCTGTCGTACCCATGATATGCGTCATAGCCAGGGTGACAGACTGCTGTGCAGCCGGGGACGAACTCTGCAGATGCGGCCACCGCAACGGAGTGGCATGCCGGGTTTATACAAGTGGAGATCCTGCTGGCAACGATCATCCCGTCAGTAGTTGTTGTGGTAACTGCCGGATAGGCCGGTAAGGCGTGGTCCTCATGAGACAATGGGACCCCCACGTGACACGCTGAACATGCAGCAGAAGCATGACAGCGGGAACACGTGTCGGCGGCAGGGACCGTGTGTGCCAACGTGCCACCCAGGCCGAAAGTCGTCTCAACCCAACCCTCGTTGATGTGTACTTCATGAAGGAGGCCAGGGGTTGCGTTCAATGAGGCTGCGCTCTGAAACCACCCGAACGGTGTCAATGTCAGATTGTTGACTGCGGGCCGTGGGTAAGTAAAGGCAAAGGCTTCGTAGTCATCGTGGCAGCCGGCGCAGAATCGCAGCTCGCTATGCAGGTGTCCGAGAGTTGGCTGACTACCGAAGACGCCTTGATCGGGAAGATTGAAGTGGCATGTTCGGCACCTAGCGTAGTCCACCCTCGGCGCGGAGAAGTCGGTCCGACTGAACACCGGAGCCTGCGCCGCAATGTCGTGACAAGCAATACACTCGGCGTTGGTTTCGAACGGCGGTTCAGGTAGCTGGAACGGCGTTTGGGGTTGTTGTGCGTTCGCTACACCGACGCCCCCGAACAAAACAATCCCCAGCACCAGCAAAACCATACATCGCTGATAACCATACATGGTAGTTCCCCACCTCGTGTCGTTTGCTAGCCCCATAATTCAACGTTCCGCAGACATCTGAACTACTCAAATGTGTACATATTGTGGATTATGTGACTTCCATCACAAGTTGACAATACCGTGGTGGGTATAAAGAGCATGAAAAGTCTGATTATGCTAGCGACGAGCGGTAGCTAGTAGCTGACTCCCACGCCGGCATCGCCCGCACTGGTACGGTGGCATTTGAGGCAGTTGCCGTCGTAGGCCTTCATATCTTCGGTGGTGATAGGAGTGAGTGTGGCTCCAGCCCCACCAGACCAACCCATCCATAGAAGCGCCCTGCCTGCTCCCAAGTTGCTGGCCCCTACTGGCGTCTGGCCATGGGGGAAGGTGAATCCTGTTCGGGTGCGATCATCGGTCTGATCGTGGCAGCTCTCGCAGTCGGAGACCGGTGCGAATGCTGTCTGGGTGGTCTCATCATGCCACACGCCAGGACGCCAAGTCTCCGATGTATCAACACTGACTCCGGCCACTCCAATATGACCTTGCTTTAGAACCAACGGCTGTGCTGTAGCATCTATGTTGGCGTGCCTGGGCTCGGCCCACCCGCGGTTGACCACTGCAAGCTGTGTCGAAGAGTGGCAGATGTTGCAGTTGTAGCCAGTGCGGACTAGCGACCGTGTGGACTCTGGCCACAGAGAGCCAGGTTGGGCGTTGAGTTCAGTGGTAGAGATGCCCGATGACCCCGCCTCAGCCACTGCGGTGACGAGCAGGGCATCGGTTGCAGGATTGAGCAACTTTTGAGAGACGATCGCGTACTGCGAACCGTTCGCTCCATGTGGGTTATCAAGGTGACATGCTCGTGCCTGGCACGAGGCAGGATCGCCAGCGCCATGGGGCCCAACGCCCCAGTTGACAACCACGTCGGTCACAGTGGAGCCAATCAAATGGCAACCTGCACAGGTCGGATCACCTGTGTTCAGCAACATGACTCCGTCACCACGGGCTCGGTGCACCGAGTGACACACGCCACACTTGGCGGTATTGGCTAGGTAATTACCGTGCACGCCCGGGTTGTAAGGATTGGCACCGATGGATGCGAGGATGGTCCCTCTCCCATCTTGGCCGCCCATGGTCCATGCGTAGTAGTCGTTCCTCCAGTTCCACGTGGCCGGGCGGGCGTGGTCACGTTCGAAGCCCGGATGGCAGACCGCGGTGCAGCCGGGGACGAATGCGGTCGATGCAGCAACAGCAACGGAGTGACATGCCGGGTTGATGCAAGTGGAAGCCCTGCTAGCTACTACCATTCCATCCGTGGTAGTGGTGGTGACCGCAGGATAAGCCGGTATAGCGTGATTCTCGTGCGACAATGGCACGTTGACATGACACGCCGAACATGCGGCAGACGCATGACAGCGGGAGCAGGTATTCTCGGGTCGCACTGTGTGAGCCAAGGAGCCCTCCAGCCCAAAGGTGGTCTCGACCCAACCCTCGCTGATGTGAACTTCGTGCAAGAGACCGGGAGTAGCACTCAAGGAGGCCGCGCTTTGGAACCAACCGAACTGCGTCAGGGTGAGCATGTCAACCGCTGGCCGAGGGTAAGTAAAGGCAAAGGCTTCGTAACCATCGTGGCAGCCTGCGCAATTCTGCAACGAGCTGTGTAGATGCCCTAGGACTGGCCGACCCGCAAAAACCCCCTGGTCCGGCAGATTGAAATGACATGTCAGGCATCGGTTATAGTCAACTGCCGGTGCCGTGAAGTCGAGGGGGGTCTGAATCGGTATCGCTGCTGTGTAGCTGTGACACACCAAACACTCCGCATTAGTGTCAAAAGGCGCAGTGGGTTGTTGGGCGAATGCACCCGAGGCTCCGACCAGAGAAGCGAACACTGCAACTATGAGGATCGCTTTCCATCTGCTTATCACTACTTCAATTACTCCCCATGTTTGGTGACACCGACATCATAGCAGAGCT
Organism: Actinomycetota bacterium; assembly: GCA_023488435.1. Lineage (NCBI taxonomy): Bacteria > Bacillati > Actinomycetota > Actinomycetota bacterium. The sequence goes on along the minus strand of JAMDCK010000029.1, from coordinate 11,262 downwards.
GTGTTCCTGATGATAGAATAGAACACTCGCTTGCGGAGCTTGATGCACATTATGTGATTTGCATCACAAGTTGGCAATACCCGGAAAGGTATAGCGTGTAACATCACACGGCTAATATATCCTCGCATCTTCGGCGAGTAAGGTCCTGCCGGTGCCGTCTCGGCGTACGGCGATAATTGAGCTCGTCTCGCCCTGGAACACGTTTCCTTCGGCGAGTCTGATGCCGATGCCATCCGCGCTCCAGCCAATCGGGTAGGTGTCGCGTCGGATCGCTAACGGCGTCGCCCGGCCCGTGGCCATCTCCACGACCCGCGTCCTAGAGAATCCGTCGTCTCCGGTGACCGTGACCAGCAGGTGTGTCTGTCTGGGACACAACGATAGTTCCCGGATCGAGAACGGCCTGTCTCCCGGCGTCTCGCTAAGGATCCTGCGAGCTCCGGAGCCATCGGTCCTGACGGTCCATAGCTCGGTAGCTCGGGACCCGCTGGTCACAACGTCGGTGGCATAGACGACCTGGGAGGATGAGACTTCGACGGCCGTTACGAATCCCTGAACCGGAAACTGCGCCGGTGCTCTCCCCTGCCGAAGGATCCAGACGCCACCTTCGGCGGACAGGCAGGCTATCGTTCCGTCGGGCGCGACTGCGGGCGAGAATCCGGCGTGCACCCTGCGTGCGCCGACTCCCGATGCCGAGACCCGCCAGACCTCGAGATCGCCAGCTCCGGTCGCGAGTTCGCGCACGTAGAACACGCTGGAGGAGTCGTGCGTCCAGACAGGACGCGACCCGTGCGCACGGCCTGCCGAGGAAACCCTGCCCGTGGCGACGTCAATCATACTGAGCGCCCCCGAGCGGACCAGCGCGATGACCCTGCCGTCAGGAGAGAGTGCGAACACTCCATCGGCGATGCGTGCGACTTGACGCTGTGTGGATCCATCCTCACGGGCTACCCACAGCGCCTCCCCGCGAAAGAAAGCCATGAGCGGGGCTCGGGTGGGGGGCACTACAGCATCGGGAGAGGCGATCCCGCCGACGTTGGCGCCCGAAGTCGACGTCGTGGGTAGCGTTTTCGAAGTCAGGGTGTGCGTCGCACTCGGGCTTGGAGTCGGCGTCGGAGACGTCGGCAGTGCTGTCGGCGTCTCTTCTGCGAGAAGGTCGGCATCGGGTGTAAGCCTGACGCCGTCGGCGGCGGGATCAGGTCTCAGGGAGATCGCTGCGACAACCAGCAGCACTGCCGCCACGGCCAGAAGTGCCAGGGCGCAGACCAAGGTGCGAGTCGGAGCCCTGCTCGGCTCATCGCTTCGGTGTCCGCGGCGACACACTCCCACTGAAACTCCACCCCTGTCGCTTCGGCTGATGTCAGTCTGTGGCTACCGGCGCCTTCTTCTTGCGAGTCTTCGGCGGTGGGGATGCACAACTCAGGATGAGCTTGGCTCTGTGGCCGACGATCCCGGAGGCATTGTCGGCATCGAACTTGAGGCGCGAGACCACCGCAATCTTGACCTCATCCGATGCCGAGCACGACACCAGGCGATGCACTGCGGTGAGCATGTGCGGGAACTCCGGGTCGCCGTGATAGACACGCAGCGCCTCATCGATGTAGGGCCAGACGGTCTCGGAACGACGGTTGGTGGTGCCGCCGTATTCGCAGAGCAATCTGAACGCCGAGAGCCTGACGATCCCGGAGTCGACATCGTGCAGCGAGGTCACCGCGTGCGGGATCGTCTTGTCGACAGCCTTCGCGTTCACCTTGGTAATCGCTTCAAGCGCCGACAAGGCCCTCCATCTGGTCTGAGCCTCGGGGCGGAAAAGCGCGTCTGTGAGCTGAGGCGCGAACTCAACCACGAGTTCGGGCTTCTGCTCCGAGATGAGTTGCACGACATGCGCAGCCAGCGCTCTTTGCGATCGACCCTCACCCGCAAGGACCTTGATGACATCTGCACGCAGGCGCTTGCGCGTCATCGCGCAAGCGGCGATCTCCTCGGCGGTTCCGGTAAGGATCCCGTCCTTGTAACTCACGTCTGGCTTTGTGATGCTTTCACTGGCGCCCATAGAGGCCACCGCTCCGATCCTGATCCTTGCTCCTACAGGGCGAATCCGCCGTGCTTCTTGAAGTGCTCTACCAGACCGCCGTCGGCGAGTAGCTGCGCCATGACCGGCGGAAGCGGCGGAAAGGGTATCTCGATCGACTTCGTGTGGTTCACGATGACCCCGGCCTCAAGGTCGACAGTGAGCTCGTCACCATCGTCGATGAGATCCGTGTCACACTCGACCACGGGCAGGCCGGTGTTGATCGCGTTGCGGAAGAATATCCGTGCGAAACCCTTGGCGATGACGGCCTTGGTGTTCGAGTGGATGAGAACCAATGGCGCCTGCTCGCGACTCGATCCCATGCCGAAGTTCTTGCCCGCGACGAGGAATCCGCCTTCGGGGCTGACTTTGGCGTGGTAATCCGGGTCCAGGTCCTCCATCGCGTGCACCGCCATGGCCTTCATGTCGGTGGACTTGAACTTGTACTTGCCCGAGATGATGTAGTCGGTGTTGATGTCGTCGCCGTACTTGAACGCTTTCGAGGTGAGTTTCATCTCACACCACCTCCCGGGGGTCTGTGATCTTCCCGGCGATCACAGAAGCTGCGACTGTGGCGGGTGATCCCAGGTAGATGAATGCGTTGCTATTGCCCATCCTGCCCTTGAAGTTCCTGTTCGCGGTGGAGATCACGTTCTCGCCGTCGGAGGGCACACCGTTGTGCGTGCCGACGCAAGGGCCGCAACCGGGAGTGACGAACACCGCACCCGCCTCGATGAGATCGCTGACGTAACCCGCGGCGATCGCGTCGAGGAAGACGCGCTTGCTGGCGGGAGCCACGATGAAGCGCACGTCCGGGTGGACCTTCTTGCCGCGCAGGATCTCTGTGGCGATCCGGAAATCCTCCAGGCGTCCATTCGTACAAGTGCCGAGAACACCTTGCGCGATCGGTGTGCCAACAACGTCCTGTATGGGCGAGACGTTATCGACCGCATGCGGCTTGGCGATCTGCGGCGTGATCTGTGAAGCGTCAATGACGAGCTCCCTCACGTAGACTGCGTCGTCATCGGGGTCGACGGGAGCGGGAGTGCGATCGCCCCTGCCTTCGAACCAGGCGAGCGTCTTGGCGTCGGCCTTCATGAGCCCGGCCTTCGCTCCGACCTCGATGGCCATGTTCGAGATCGTCATACGTGCGTCGATCGACATCGCGTCGATGACCGGCCCATGGAACTCGATCGCCTCGTAGGTGGCGCCATCGACGCCGATCCTGCCCGCAAGATCGAGGATGAGGTCCTTGCTGTAGACACCGGGCTGCAACTCGCCGGTGTAGGTGACCTTCATGGTGACGGGAACCTTGAACCAGAGCTTGCCCGACGCCATTGCGGCCGCTCCGTCGGTGCTGCCGACTCCGGTCGAGAACACATTGAGCGCGCCGTAGGTGCAGGTATGGCTGTCACATCCGACCATGAGATCGCCGGGAACCACGTGCCCGTTCTCGGGGATCAGCTGATGACAGACCCCTTCGCCGACGTCGTAGATCTTACAGCCTGTCTTCTTGCCGAAGTCGCGCATGATCGTGTGCAGCGCGCTCACGCCCTCGATCGGGCTGGGGCTGGAGTGATCCATCACGAGCGCCACGCGGGTCGGGTCGAAAACAGCATCGACGCCCATCTCCTGCAGCGCCCTGATAGCCAGCGGCGAGGTGCCGTCTTGGCCCATCACGAAATCCACATCTGCGATGACGATGTCACCGGCGCGGGCATCTTTGCCCGAGTGCGCTGAAAGGATCTTCTCGGAGATCGTCTTCCCTGGAATCGTTATCACCCTTTCAAGTCTCGACATGCGGTTGCTGGCGGTTTCAAATCAAGGAATCGCACGTCCGATCGAGCCCGTTGGCCGGATCAGAGCGTAGCGTCATATAATAACCCAAAACACACCGTTCTAGTTATACCCATCTGCGGTGTCGGCTGATGCTCGAAATGCAGTGGACTCGGCGGACGCAGCTAATGGAAGGTGTCCCATGCGAGTGCTCTTCCCGTACAGCACACAGATGGCCGGATACGACTTCGGACCTTCTCATCCGATGCGGCCGGAGCGCTTCACGCTGGCAGTCGATCTCATGCAAGCGTACGGACTCCTACACGCCGAGGATGCGCCACCCGCAAACGGCCCTGCAGCGCGCGTCGTCTCGCCCGAACCCGCATCTGCCGAGGATCTGCTCACTGTACACAGCCAGGCGTATATCGAGGTCGTGGTTGCAGCTTCCGAAGGTGGTGGTGGCTTCTTTCCCAGGCGAGGCATCGGTGCTGGTGACACCCCGGCGTTCCATCGGATGCACGAGGTCTCGGCGCTGATCTGCGGAGGCACGATCGCCGCACTCAGAAGCGTCGTCGAAGGCGATGTGCGCAGGTCGATGAGTGTTGCGGGCGGCCTGCACCATGCGATGCCCGAACGGGCGGCCGGCTTTTGCGTCTACAACGACCCCGCGGTCGCGATAGCGGTGATGTTACGCGACCATCCGGGTCTGCGGGTAGCGTACGTCGACATCGATGCGCACCACGGCGACGGCGTCGAAGCGGTCTTCGCAACTAACCCCGACGTACTCACGATATCGGTGCATGAGAGCGGCCGGTACCTCTTCCCGGGGACAGGAGCCGTGCTCGACACCGGCATCGGCGCCGGGAAAGGCTTCGCGATCAACGTGCCGCTGCCCCCGCTCGCAGACGACGCCTGTTACCGACTGGTCCTTCGCGAGGTCATCGCGCCCGCGCTCGAAGCATTCGCTCCCGACGTGATCGTCGCGCAGTGCGGCTCGGACACGCTGCACACCGACCCGCTCACCCACCTCGCGCTCACGCTTCCCGGTTACGCCCATCTCGTGCGGGGGCTGGTCGAAGTCGCCGATAAGGTCTGCTCGGGGCGCATCTGCGCCACGGGCGGCGGGGGCTACGACGCCTACGTCGGCACGCCGAGGGCGTGGACGCTGCTACTCGCGGCCCTGCTGGGGGTCGACCCGCCGCCGGCGCTGCCCGAAGCCTGGCGCGAGCGGGTGTCTGGCATCACCGAGAAGGTCGCGCCTGCCGGGCTGCTGGAGGACTCGTTCACGCGCCTGCCGGGCATCGCCGAGCAGACCGGCGCCGAGACGGCTTCTGTCGTGGAGCGCGTGCGGGGTGCCTCACCGCTGCTGCGGGGTTAGGAGCCAGCGAACACCCAAAGCTGCCGAGGAGGACTCAGCTGCTTGAGTCAGCAGGCTCCTGGTGGTTGTCCGCCCATGGCGGTACGAAGTCACCCGCCGTGCGCATCCGCCTGCGTAGCTCGGGCGCATCGGGACACAAGCTTACAAGCAGCGCCCAGAACCGCGGCGAGTGCGCCGGCACGCGTACGTGCGCCAGCTCGTGTAGCATCACGTAGCGCACAAGCTCGGGCGGCAAGAAGATCAGGTTGCGGTTGAGCGAGATCGTGCCAGAAGCCGAGTAGCTCCCCCAGCGCGTGCGTTGCCCGCGCACCGAGACCCTCGCATAACCGATGCCGACCTCGCCCGAGAGCTCCTCGAGCATGGCGGGCAGCCGGGCGCGGGCAACTGCGTCGCGCCAGCGACGCAGTGCCTCAAGGCACGCACGCGCGTCGCCGACGGGCCCCGCGAGCTCGAGGTGAGCGCCGCCCTGCGGGCGCGCGCGTACGCGCGCAAGCGGCTCCGGGCGCAACACGACCGCCCGTGACTCGCCGGTCGCAGGGAGTTCAACCGCCTGCGGGATGAGGTCGCGGGGGTGCGCCCGCAGAGCCGCACGGCGCTCAGCGACGGCCGCGAGGTGGAGGCGCGCCCAGTGCGCGCGACTTACAAGCGCGCGCTCGGCGTCAGCCGAGGTCGCGCCGGGGGGCAGCGTGATCACGAGCCCTGCGGAGGCGCTGACTGCGAGGCGTATGCGCCTCGCGCGGGCGGACCGGCGCAACGTGTACTCAGGCAGCCCCGCGGCTTCAGCCATGCGTGATCCGCCAGGTGTTGTGGATGCGCCGGTTCCGCCCGAAGTCCGCCGGCATGGTGTCGGCCGTGATCTCGTGGGCGGTCAGGCCGGCGGACGTCAGCGCCGCGGCGTCGAGCTTGAAGCGGCGGAGGTTGTTGGAGAACACGATGACTCCCCCCGGCGCGAGCAGGCGCGACACCGCGGCCAGGAGCGCGCCGTGGTCGCGCTGCACGTCGAAGGTGGACTCCATGCGCTTGGAGGTCGAGAACGCCGGCGGATCGCAGAAGATGAGATCGAACGGCCCCGCCTTCTCGGCATCACTTGTGCCAACCCACGCGAGTATGTCGGCACGCACGCTCGTGTGCTCGGGGCCGGTAAACCCGTTGCGCGCCATGTTGCGCCCCGCCCAATCGATGTAGGTCTGGGACATGTCGACGTTGCAGGTGCTCGCCGCCCCGCCTGCGGCCGCGTAGACCGTCGCGGATCCCGTGTACGCGAACAGATTCAGGAAGCGCTTGCCGGCGGCTGAGTCCCGCAGCATCGCCCGCGTCAGGCGATGGTCGAGGAAGAGCCCGGTATCGAGGTAGTCGGTCAGGTTGACCTCGAAGAGCAGCCCGCCCTCGGCGACCGTGTGGAACTCGCCGCGCGCCGCGAGCTTCTCATACTGCGAGGCGCCCCTCTGGCGCTGCCGCACCTTCACGTGCACATCGTCGGCGGAAACCCCCATCACCTCGGGGATCGCTGCGACCGCCTCGGCCAGTCGGCGCTGCGCGGCCAGCGGATCGATGTCGCGCGGCGGCGCGTACTCACACACATACGCCCAGGTCCGGCCCGCGTCGGGGCCAGCGCCCTCGTACCTGTCGACGCTCACGGAATACTCGGGCATGTCGGCGTCGTAGAGCCGGTAGCACGTCACGCCCTCGGCCTTCGCCCAGCCGCGCAGACGCTTGATGTTCTTGCGCAGGCGGTTCGCGAATGCCGGGTCTCTTTCGGCTACACCCTCACCTGCGGCCCCGCCCCCGCCCGCACCGACCGCCGCCGCCGAGAACACCGGCTTCCTCGGCGAGTCGAACAGGCTCACGCGCGACGGGATGCGCCCGTTGTAGACAGGGTGCGACTTGCGAAATGGCAGGCTGATGCGGTCCACGAGCGCCTCGTCGGCGGTGATCGTGGCCAGACGCCAACCGGGGAATGTCTGCCGCGTGAAGTTGGCGAGCGATTCGTAGAGCACGCCGAGGTCATCGGCCTCACCCAGGCGATGCCCGTACGGCGGGTTGACCGCCAGCAGGCCGGGTGCGCCCATAGCCACCTGCGTGATGGCGCTTTGCTGCGGCAGGCTGCCCGCGAAGTCGCCTCGCTCGATGCGGATTGCGCTTGCAAGCCCCGCCCTGGTCACGCAGGCAGTCGCAAGCTCCACTGCCGCAGGGTCGATATCGAGTCCGACGATCGGCGGAATCGCCGAGGCCCCCTCCTCGGCCCTCGTATCCGCCTCGTCGAGCAGATCATCCCACGCCGCGGAGTCGTGCCCGAGCCATCGGTCGAAGCCCCATCTCGATCGCAGGAGTCCTGGAGCGCGGTCGCCAGCGATGCATGCCCCCTCGATGAGCAGCGTTCCCGAACCGCACGCGGGATCGACGAGCGATCCGCCCCCTGCAGCGATACCCGGCCACTCGGCGAAGAGCAGAACCGATGCCGCGAGCGTCTCCTTGAGTGGCGCGACCGTCTGCTTGCCCGGGGTTCGATATCCCCTGCGGTGCAGCGCATCACCGGAGAGATCGATGCTTATGACCGCCGAGCGCGAACGCGCCGCAACGTTGACGAGCAGGGCCGGGGCCACGACGTCGACGTCGGGACGCACACCTGTGCGAGATCGGAACCTGTCGACGATGGCGTCCTTGACCTTTAGCGCGCCGTAGTGAGTGTGCGTGATCGGCGAGCGGCTGCCCGTGAAGTCGACCGCAAGCGAAGCGTCGGCGGCCATGTGATCTTCCCAGGGAAGCGCGATGACGTGCTCGTAGAGCTCCTCGGGAGAGTCCGCGGGCACTTCGGCGAGGCGCATCAGCACACGCGACGCTGTTCGGCTCCAAAGGCAGACTCTGTAGCCTACGGCAAGCGGCCCGGAAAACGAGACCCCCGCGCGCGAGGCGTGGACCTTCCTGGCACCGAGAGCCCTGATCTCCTCGGCAGCGAGCTCTTCGAGGCCCAGCGGCGCAGGAGCGAAATAAGTGTGTATCGTCATGCGTGTGAAACTATCACATCGAAGGCCGAAGCGGCGAGAAGTCGCTATGCAGCGGGCGACCTGTGGTCACGCGTATGCGCTCGCTACGCAGTCAGCGGGTGTTCCTGAGTGCGTGCCCCTTGCGGGAGCGTGGCAGTTCGCCGACGGCGCCGAAGCCGCCGTAGACGCGAGCGCGCACGATGTCCGTGCGCCGCGTGCGGACCGCCGACTCGACAGCCTCATTCACGCTCCGCGGCGGCGTGAGCAACAGAAGCGAGCCGAGGCGGCCTTGCGCGACTCCGCCTGCCAGCGCATCAGCGAACGAGGTGCCGGCGGCCAATCCGAGTCCCCGCCACCGCAGACCCAGCGAGCTGCCGTGCGCTGCGACAGCGAGCGCGGTCGCATAGCGGTCGGCCCCATGTATCCTCGTCATGCGCACGCCGGGGACCTCGATTGCGAGTTGCACCATCACGCTGTCATCAACGACCCCGGTGCCACCGAGGATGGTGACATCGGTGACTGCCAGGGTGCGTAGTGCTTCAATCGTCTGTGTCGGCACCGCCGAAAGTCCCGTGAGCAACACTGGCCGGGCTCTCGCATAGGCTATCGGCGAGACAGCGAGCGCATCCGGGAAGTCTGCGCCGGTCGCCAGGTACACCGGGGTCGGTGTCGTGAGTCCCGATCGTCGTCGCTCGCCAGCCGTTCTCGTTGCGATCGCAGCAGCTGTCTCGAAGCGGTCGACCCCACCGATGCGCTCCACCTGCTGGACTCCGGCGATGGCATCCACGGCTTGTGCGACATCGGTTGCCACCGCGCCGGGCCCGCCTAGGATGATGACTCGAGTCGCTCGGAGGCGGACTATCTCATCCCGCACCGAGGTCGGCAACGCATTCTGGCGTGTCAACAGTACCGGGGCCCTCAGGACACCTGCCAGCGAGGCACCGCCAAGCGCATCTGGCCATTGCTCGCCGGTCGCCAGCACGACATCGCGCGACTGGGTCGGTACGGGGAATGCGGTCCAGGAGGCCCTGACCGCGGTCTCGTACCTGCACCGTCCATACACAGGTTCCAGTACGTCGAGGAAGTCATCGCCGAGCCCGTTGAAACGCCGGGGTACGTAGCCTGTCTCCCCCCAGAACGGATACGGGATCAGTCGCGAGACGGCGCCATCTTGTGAGTTGCTCTGCTCGAGTGAGCGCCAGATGGTGCGCTCAGCGTTGTGCCATCCCGCGAAGATCGCCACGTGGGTGCCCGGTTTGAGCATGATATCGCCGGGCTGTAGCTGATCGCGGGTGATCGTCGTTGAGACCGCCGCAAGATCGCGCGTCGTCCTACCAGGACCGGGTAGCCCCCACGCCATCGACACGAAGCCCGAGCAGTCTGTGCGATGACCCTCAAAGAGGGCGCGCTGGCTGTACGGCACCCGCAGGTCGACCCACCGCTGGGCCCGTGTGATGATGCCATCGCGAGTAACAGCGTACGCCTCGGCAGGTCCGGAGATCACCACGACGGCAACGAGTAGGACAAGCGCGATGAGAGTGGCTGCAAGCCTTCCCCCGCGATGCGAGGCATCACGCCATCCGCCGAAAAGGAGTGGGTCGCGTGATGGAGTCATCCGGAGTATCCCTGGTGTGATCTGTTCATCTGGTAGCTTACTGGTATGTTATCGGCTGCAAAGTGGCTACGATTTAGCGGCTCCTCAAGTATTGTAACCGATTTATCACTCCGAGGTCGTCACATGAGATCGTCGACCCATTAGCAGGGGCGTGATCCACAAGGGCTTAGGGGAAAGGCTTGTTTAGGGGCCGAGGACGGTGTTTACATCGCGTTCCGGAAGATGCCGACAACGTCCTCAAGTTTCGCGGTTGCAGGATTAGTGAAGCTGCAAGCATCGACCATGGCGTTCTTGGCCATGATTTCGAAATCTGCTTCCTGCACATTCAGCTGGGAAAGGCCGTCAGGAATGTTGATGTCCTGGGACAAAGTCTGGATGGCCGTGAGTGCCTTCTCGGCAGCTTCGCGAACGGACAGCCCATCCACAACCTCGCCCATGGCTACTGCAATATCAACGAAGCGTTGTGGGTTGGCGATCAGGTTGAAGCGCTGGACGTGGGGCAGCAAAATGGCATTGCAAACGCCATGGGGCAAATCATAGAATCCGCCGAGCTGATGAGCCATGGCATGCACATATCCCAGGGAGGCGTTGTTGAACGCCATTCCAGCCAGAAACTGAGCATATGTCATGGCGTCGCGAGCAGCCATGTCATCGCCGTACGCAACAGCAGTGCGAAGGTGCTTTGAGATCAGCTCTATCGCTTTTAGGGCGCAGGCATCTGTGATTGGGGTGGCGATGGTTGAAACATAGGCTTCAACCGCGTGTGTCAACGCATCCATACCGGTTGCAGCTGTGAGGCCACGTGGCATCTTTGCCATGATTTCAGGGTCGTTGATGGACACCTGGGGAGTAACCCGCCAGTCCACGATCGCCATTTTAACTTTGGTATCTGTGTTGGTGATAATGCAGAAACGGGTCATTTCGGAAGCGGTACCGGAGGTGGTGTTAACGGCAATCATCGGAGGCATGGGCTTAGTGGATTGGTCGATACCGGCATAGTCGCGAATATGGCCGCCGTTGCCAACGACAAGGCCGACGCCTTTGGCACAGTCATGTGAGCTGCCGCCGCCAACGGAAACGATCATGTCACAGTTGTTGTCTTTGTAAACTTTTTCGCCGTCGTGAACGTTGATGTCAGTGGGGTTAGGGATGGCGCCGTCGAAAATGACGGAACTGACGCCGACGTTTTCCAGGTAGCCAGCGATCTGGTCAGGCAGACCGAGCTTTCTCAAGTCGGCGTCTGTGACAATTAGAGCTTTTTTGGCACCAAGGATACTCGCGCGGTTTCCGACTTCTTTCACGCACCCGGCGCCCATCAGATTTACTGTCGGCATAAAGAAGCTGTACATTGGCTACCACCCCATTCAGTAATAGTGTTTCACCTACCGATTGTAACTATAGTCACAAAGTGGGCACTCTGTCAAGTTTTCATGCGGATACT
>JAMDCK010000028.1 GCA_023488435.1 Actinomycetota bacterium | reverse complement strand
AGAGTTTCGGGACACCATTACGTACATGTTAGCGTATCTCAATGGAGTCCACCAGGGCATCCGGCGGGCCGAGCCGAAGCCACCAAAGTCAGCGACACTCCCCCTGATCCAACAGCCCCTCCGCCATAGCCGCAATCTCATCCGCAAGCGCTACGCGCGTTCTCCAGTGCTGCGGAATCCCTTCCTCGCCGTAGTGCGCGCCCGCAATCTGCCCGACGATGGCCGCCGTGGTGTCGGCATCGTCGCCGAGGTTCGCTGCCCAAAGCACCGCGTCGCCGAAGGAATCGGTTCGCGCGAAACACCACAAAGCCGCCTCAAGGGAGGCCACGCAGTACCCACTGCCCCGGATCTCGTCTTGCTCCTTGCGGAGATACTCCCCGCCCGCGATCGACACCACCCTAGGCTGCTGCAGGCCGATGTCGCCGACTTCGAGTATCGCGTGCTTCGACGCCCCTGACAGCGCAGCGCATATCGCACTGCCGAGCAACATGCAGCACTCGATCGCCTCCGGTGCCGCATGCGTCGTGCGCGAACTCTCGGCCGAGTAGTGCGTTACAGCAGCCGTATCGGGATGGAAGAACAGCGGGATTGGAGCGAGCCGCATCAAAGACCCGTTGCCGGCAGTCATGGGATCGTCAGAGCCCGAGAAAGGGTCGCCGTTCCTCTCAAACCGGGCAAGCGCCGCTCGGACCGTGTTACCGATGTCGAAGCATTCGCCAGTCGAACTCATGTAGCCATGGTGCCACCAGTCGAGATACCGACGCATCTGGTCCCGCGCATCGAAACCGCCGCGTTCGATCAGGCTGGCGGCGAGGCAAAGCGCCATGGAAGTATCGTCGGTCCACTGACCAGTCTCGAGCCCAAACGGGCCACCCCCGACCATGTCGACCACAGGCGCGAAGGTGCCGCGCGCCCTGAACTCGACCGTCGTCCCAACAGCATCGCCCACGGCTAGCCCGAGAAGGCAGCCTCGGTATCGACTGCGAAGATCCACTGGCTCTCCAAACGTATCTACTCGGTCCGCATCCGGCGGATGACCTGTACCTCAGACCGCTTGAACGACGATTCCGCCAAACCGCGCTTCCCCTGCGACGCACTCGACCCCGTCGATGAAGCAACGTGTGTCGTCGTACGGCGAATCATCGTCCTTGTACACGCCGAGGCACCCAAGGCCCATCGTCCCAGGCAGGTTGAAGAATGCAACCGGCCGGCCGTCTTTGGACACGGCGCGTTCGACGCACGTCCTGCAAGCATATCGAGGGTAGCGTGGCACCTCGTCGACCTCCGCACCGCACACAGCGCATTGCTGCACAGAAACACACCTCCCATCGATAAGCCGCTCGTCCGCCTCACATCGAACTTGCCTGCACTTGGCGTCCTGCAACGATCACTCTACCCGATACCGAGTATCGCAAATGCCGAAAGGGCCGCCAGCGGTGCGTAAATGGCTTCGGACAACACTCCGAGCAAGGCTTCGGCCCAACTCGAGCGACCCGAGATAGCATCACCGATCTCACTCGCGGCGAACATGGCGAACCAGATCAGCGAGTACGTCAGCCAGCCGCCTGGCCAACCAAGGTGCAGGATCAGCACGAAAGCCGCTGCCGTCCCCAGCTTCGTGACCAACACGCCGAGCAGGAAGCGCTGTGGCGATGTTTCCGACGGGATGTCCACCAGGCGCAGCGCGCTGGCACCTGCATAGATGACGAATGGAACGACGTAGATGATCGCCAGGACCGCTACGATTGCGAGAACGAGAGCCATTGGGAGTCACCCCTTTCGTTGCTAGTGCCAGAGTCTGGTTCTGAACGCAACTAGGCAGCTATCCTACTTGGTTGAGATCTTGCCCCCGCTAGTTAGGGATGTAAATCACCATAATCAAGAACCTGATACTTGTCATTCAGATAAAGCACCAGCGACATGGTTGCTTTCAGAATATTTTCGAAGTGCGCACTGCAGTGATCTATTTCTGCAACCCGGTAATAGTAGCTTGCGCCGAATCCCCATTATTGTGTAGGACGCGGAGTGTCTCTTCGACGCGAAGAGTGAGATGGCGGGCACAAAAAGTAGCCAAATGCGTGTGGTTGGAGGGCCATTCCATGCGCTATTTGATTACGGTACTGTGCAGCATCGTAGTAAATCTTCAACAACGACTCAACTGCGAGCAGGTCATCTCTGTCTCGGCTCAAGAAAAACTCGCTCGCCGCATACTTCTGGGATAGATGGCGAGCGAACACTGACTCGGAAGTCCCATACGCTCTGCACGCCGCAAGGGACTTTGTCTCGCAAAGAAGTTGATATAGCTTTATGAGGCCTGACTCCGTATGCTCCCATGTGCTCAAGGCTCGACCAACAGCCTCGTAAATCACTGCTGTACTATCCTCCCCCCTGTAACTGGGAGATGCCACTTTCTTTGGCGGCGGATTCCATGCTGGTGGAGGCTCATAAACACTCATTACTTGCACCCCTTTACGGAAATCATGACTGTCAAAGGCCGGTCAGAGCATCTCCCGTTTTCGTTAATCGCGCTGCCCCACGCTCGCCCCACCTAGCCCGAACAGAGCGCGGCCCAACGATCGAGCGACTCTTGCCGAACCTCAATTTCATCCAGCCTGTACATAATACGCTGAGGCAGCGCACGGATGACCGGACCGACATCCCCGTCCAGCCATGAAAGGCATGAGTAGAGCATTGCCTCCGCCGAGTAATGAATGCGCAGGATGGTTCCCAAGCACAGTGCGTCCGCAGCGAGTGCATCTCCGTCGAGCTGTGGCTGGTTACCCGCAAACGCTGCAATGATGCAGCGAGAGATACCTGCAGCGGCACATTCACGAGCAAAACGTGTGACCTCGGGTGCAGTGACCGGCTTCGCGCGAACTTCGACGCTCAAAAGCACCAACCCGTCATCAAGTGCAACGACATCACCTGGGTAGTGACGCGAAGGGTCGTTCACCCGAGCAGTTCCAACATCATGAAACGCACAGTCAGCCAAGGCCGCAACTATACCTTGGGCGCGCTTGCCATTCTCAGCATCTTCAGCCAAGAAGGTCCGCATAGACTCGACGAGCAAGTCGAGCGAGACAATCACATCGTCGATTACTGGGATTACAGTCATGCCAGTAGCCTCGAGCCGTTGACGAATGAAGGCCGCAAGTGCCAACTGCGCACTGTCGGCACTCAGCGCATCAACCTTGTGTAATACAGCCTTCAATCTCTCGAGGGCGTCAGGCCGCCTCACTCGCTCAATGGTATCCACATGGTCGTAGCGGAAAAACGGTTGATTATTCATTGGTTCGGGCCCGCGATTGCGAATGTCGATGTGCTCCTCGATCAATCGCGGCACAAGGACGCCGTGCGCAAGAGAGCGCACAGAATATGAGCGGGGGCTGTAGTTTTCCTTGATGGAACGGGGGTCAATACTAGGATCAGTGGCCTTTGCCAAAAGTGCAGTCCCGAGAAACGGCGTGAAGGTCTTGTACGGCTCAGCCGCCATCTCGCGAGCGTGCCCGATCCATTCCTCGGGGAGTTCGTCCTCTGAGCGCGCAAGGTCGAGCGCCTCAGACAGTCGATGCTTAGCCCGCAAGTAATCCAACTGTCATCCCCTTGTGTGCCGGTGAATCTACGGGCAGCGACTCAAGCAAACCCATCTGCTCCAGCAGTGTCCTGACTACCACCTTGCCGAGTTCCAGTGGCACGGCGTTACCTATCTGGCGTTGCGCACTCATCCGATTGCCAACCACCACGAAGTCGTCTGGAAAAGTCATGAGGCGAAGCAACTCAGGAATGCGGAGTCGGCGGGCGCGCATATCACCTTCTGAGGTGGGCAGGTTCTCCCAGTGAAATGGCCCAACCCACGGCCCCGGCTGGGCCTGAATCGTCGAAGACGGTCGATCTGGGTGCAGTCGAAGCAGGAACGTCCAGTAGCGCGTACGCCACTTGAAGACATCCCGGCCGCCAAGCCGATCCGTGTGCCACAGATAGTTCTGCCCCGGGGGAATCTCCGCCAGCAATTCCGCAAACTCCCCTTCGGCCAGTTCGCCCGGCTCTGGGATGTCAGAAAGGCCGGCGAACGCTTGCTGGGCAGTTACATACGGTAGGCGATCAGGATGGGAGTTGTCCTGTCGCTCACTTACTCCGCCGTGCGTGGGTGCTGGGAAGTGGAACGGAATGCCGTCACGCCGACCGACCACGAAGACACGTTTACGCAGTTGAGGGACACCGTAGTCCGCGGCGACCAGCACTTGCCAGCGTGGGTTGTATCCAAGGTCCGAGAGTTGCGCAATGAGTCGATCGAACTGCCTGCGATGCGTCTTGTAAGTGAGACCTTGCACGTTCTCCAAGATGAACGCTGCCGGCTGAGCGTCTCTGACCATACGGACGTACTCGTCCAAAAGCGAAGCATCGGGGTCCATACTGTTCCGCTTCTCGGCGATCCAGAATCCAGACTTCGAGAATGGTGTACACGGCGGACCGCCGACGAGCAATGTCGCCTCGCCGGGAACAAGACCAGCCTCACGTAGTAGGGTGGACGACTTGATCTCGCGGATGTCACCCGCGAGGGTGGCAGTACCCTTGAAGTTGGCACTGAACGCTTTGAGTGCCATGTCACAGTAGTCTGTCGCAATGGCGACACGGAGTGGGCTGTGCGCTCCATCTTGGACGAGTGGCGGCTCGGCGCAACGGTGAGCAGCTAAATCAAGGCCACCGGCACCGGAGAACAAACTAATAACAGGATAGTTCACGCGACACCCTTCGAGTAGTTCGAGCAAGATTGGTGAAGCCATCCACCACATGTGCAGTATCGCATCTGAGTCTGACATCTACGACACCCAAGATCGTGGCGTGTTGTCTCCAACAATGCTTGTACCTACCCGAATGATACTCGAAGTGCTCTGCCCTGAGACATATCCTTGTGGCGAAGTTCAGCATGTCGGGGACGATGAAGTGCCGAGCCTCGGCGACAGACACGTCTATGCTTCCCATGTCGGTCAAAATGAGGCAGAGCTTGCCTCGTCTTATTGAGCGTAACTCGCGGACCTCATCTTGTCGGTGTCAGAGCCATTGTTGGGCAGACCTTACCATTCCCGGGGAGTGAATCCCCCTGCCGGATACGGCAGTCGATCATTCAAGTCGCAGACGAAGGCCAGGTGTATGCGCAAGGCAGCTCGCCACTCATCAAAGGTGCCAATGTCGCGTGGGCGGAAGGCGTGAATCGCGTTCCGCCGGAGCTGAACAAACTGGACGTAGGAATTCCAGTTCCACTCACCAGTCCAGACACTGCTGACGAAGAACTGCCGGAGTAGCTCTAGGGATGCCTCATCAGGCTGCTGCACGTTCCCGCTCATCCACATAGGTTGCTCATCATCTTGGTAGTCCGCGTAGTAGACACAGAGGAACAATCGCAGCATACCTTCGACGAGGGCACCAAGATTAGCCCACGCGAGGATCAAATCACCGTCTTCCGAGGCATGAATCCAGCGGGGCAGAGATGCCGCAAGGGAGGCCTGCCATTCGAGCATCGAGCGACTCAGGAGCCCGGCCGCTTCTGCGGGAGCCCAACCAGTGGCGGTCTTCCAGAATGCCATCGTGTCGGACGTGAGTAGCACAACGCGCTCGCAGACTTCCTCTATGGCCAGATCGTCGATGTCGCTCGGTCTCAAACGCATTTCCCCCTCTGAGTTCGGCCCAACTTAGTTTCGCATAACCCGCGCAGGTTGAGTGTATCGCGCGAAGGCCGTCAACGCTGCAAGGCGTCGGGTTCCTGCACTTGTTTGGCTTCGTCCGCACGGTCAAGAAGAATCCTCGCCAGTTGTTCACACGTGCGTATGAAGTCGAGTGCTTCAGAGACCGGAACGGCAAAATCTGGAGCGTGTGATGCCTCATTTCGTAACTCCCTGAGGCCCTCCAAGACATCCCCAAAGTCGCGGTTAATCACGCCGGACTTCTCAAGCACCGTGATCGCAGACACTACGAGGGGCTTGCGGTCCTGGAAGAAAGATTCGCCGAGGGAGTGCGCGGCGGTCAGTATCGCCGACTCAAGCGTGCGCCACCCCTCATGCACTCCGGCTCGGGGAGAGACAAGCGCAAGCTGCACAGCCGTGCTCTGTTCAGTCGAAAGCGCTCTTCGTCCTGGAGACTCAAGCATCGTAGTCACTTCGCGGGCCTCTTCGAGCTTCTTGCTAAAGTCGAGTTCAATATCCCGATACCTGAGGCGCTGAAGAAGTGGAATGAGTTGCGCCAGTGGCTTGCGCAGAACCCACAAAACAAACAGGGCCGTCGCTGGCCATGCGAGCGAACCGACAATACTGGCGACGAACTCCAAAGGCGTCGCCGCTCCCCCTCGTGTATGCCCAACAATGCTTACATGCCATGTATCCGCATAATACTCCAAATGCGTTACCTCGCACCATGAGCATGGGGCAGCCGACGCTCCCCAACCGCCTCACATCCCCCCTTTCTTCACGAAGCTTCTTCGAGCCCGCGCCATGCGATCGGCTCGTGAAGCGGCTTGTCCAACACCAGCCAGAACCGAGTGCCTTCCTCGGCAGACGAGATCGACACCGAGTCGCCGTCGCCGAACAGCACCAGCGTGCCGCCTTCGGCGGTTACCGGCGTTGCCTGCGCGCCGAATGTGCCCGCGCCCTCGAACAGGTACGCGAACCGACCGTCCGGACTCACCTGCCAGTGTAGGACAGCGAGTGCAACACATCTTGACTCATGTTCCACTATACGAATCTAGTAACGCGAGCTGCACTGCGAAGCGTTAGGTTCTGAGCTTGGAAGCGACTCTTGAGGCTTCGCGCCATTTCGTCATAAACGGGGGCAGCACCCCCGGGATCCGCAATCGTGACAACTAGAGAGAACGGTTGAGGCCGGTATTGATCGCCCTTCACCTCCGCACCGTGGCGATTCAGCAGGCTCACCTTCAAGCGCCAGCGATCGCCACTCTTGCCTCGTGCGCCGAGGTCTCCGTGATATGTCCGTACCGGCGCCCACTTCCGTAAGGCGGAAACTTGGTAGGACTCGTACAACACGCCTGGGTTCTTGTGTTCTGGCGGAACCAGACCCTCGAAGTACGTCGTGATCTCGCCAGTCTCCTGATTCACACGGTCCCGATACACGCCGAAATGAGCTTCGATATGGCTCTCGCAGTATTCCGAACCCCAGCGTGATCCTCGAGCCGGAGCAAAGGCGACAGTCATCCAGACCTCGCCAAAGAATTTGCCATCGCGGGTCAGCGATTCCGGATACGGGAAGTAGTCCCACTCAAGGTCGAACCCTGGACGGAGCACATCGTCAAAGACGAGCGTCGCAGCACTGAGAGTGCATTCTAGGCAGTAGGGTGCGGGTGTTGGCAGCCCGAATCCGAAGAAGTCCTCTTGACCGTCGGGAACTCGCAGGTTGGTTCTTGGATCCCGGGCATGATGGGTCAGCAGTGCACGAGCCAAAACCGGCGATGGTGTGGGCGTGACTCGATGGTATATCTGGGCGAGGGTCTTGGACACGAGCGGTGCCGCGAAACTCGTGCCCATATCTTCTGCGCAAGCTCCACTACAGACCGATCGAACGCCTCTAGTCTGCCCGCCATCGACTGTGCAGCTGCCGCCGTAGTGCATGAGGTCAGGCTTGATCACGTAGTTCGGTCCGGCTCCATGACGGGAGTAGGGTGCGGGTTCGTCGCTGTTAGGCCCTGCCCCCGTGTAGTCGACATGAGAGAGGGAGCCTACGGTTATTCCAAGCACACTGTCCGCCGGTGTCGTGATTCTTCCGGCATCAATCTCGGGACCGGCTCTTGGGAATCCGAGCAGGGGCCGAGTGGTGTAGTTGCCTGCGCTGATGACGAACGAAACCTGATATCTCTCCTGCAGATTGTCCAATTCCTCCGCAAACGAGGAGAACTCGTCGAGTGAACAAACAGAGTCCGTGCCCAACGACAGGTTCCAGACTTTGAAGTCGTTGGCATGTCGCCGCAGGGCGTCTTCGAGCGTCCCAAGCAACTCCTGCTCGGTGAGATTGTCCACACTCCCTTTGGCCGGATCTCCATTCGGGAGGACCTGAAGGTCGAACACGGCGCACGGACCGGAGTCTATCCCTGCTACGTTAGGGTTAAGGATATCTCCCCAGCAAATCAGACCAGCCACGAAGGTCCCGTGATCCTCGTTGCGGTAGGGCGGGGCGACTACAGACTCGCGACCGACTACCCACGACTCCATACCAGAGACTGCCGAAGAAATGCCGCTGTCAACCACAACCACCACCGGGACATGCTCCACTACAGACCGATCGAACGCCTCTAGTCTGCCCGCCATCGACTGTGCAGCTGCCGCCGTAGTGCATGAGGTCAGGCTTGATCACGTAGTTCGGTCCGGCTCCATGACGGGAGTAGGGTGCGGGTTCGTCGCTGTTAGGCCCTGCCCCCGTGTAGTCGACATGAGAGAGGGAGCCTACGGTTATTCCAAGCACACTGTCCGCCGGTGTCGTGATTCTTCCGGCATCAATCTCGGGACCGGCTCTTGGGAATCCGAGCAGGGGCCGAGTGGTGTAGTTGCCTGCGCTGATGACGAACGAAACCTGATATCTCTCCTGCAGATTGTCCAATTCCTCCGCAAACGAGGAGAACTCGTCGAGTGAACAAACAGAGTCCGTGCCCAACGACAGGTTCCAGACTTTGAAGTCGTTGGCATGTCGCCGCAGGGCGTCTTCGAGCGTCCCAAGCAACTCCTGCTCGGTGAGATTGTCCACACTCCCTTTGGCCGGATCTCCATTCGGGAGGACCTGAAGGTCGAACACGGCGCACGGACCGGAGTCTATCCCTGCTACGTTAGGGTTAAGGATATCTCCCCAGCAAATCAGACCAGCCACGAAGGTCCCGTGATCCTCGTTGCGGTAGGGCGGGGCGACTACAGACTCGCGACCGACTACCCACGACTCCATACCAGAGACTGCCGAAGAAATGCCGCTGTCAACCACAACCACCACCGGGACATCGCCATCGACATCTTCGCGAGCTGGCAAGACTGGGAGTGAGCTTGGGTTCAGCGCATGTGGGCGCACACTCCGCAGCACGGGCATGGGTACGATAGACCGAACGCCGACAACGGACGACAAGTCCTCTACCTGGTTCGTCGTGCGGCATTCGGCCGAGTACGTGCAGCTCGAGGTCGAGTAACCCGCTCGACTCACTTTGATATCTAGGCGATTGCATGCGTTTTCGAAGTCGACGACTAGTCTTTGACTGTCCTCATCGCCATCAAGACAGAACAGCCTCACCTTGGTAATGTAGCCGTTGGCGTCCCCTGGACTGTGGCGCAGAATGTCCAGGGACGATTGTCCGCGCCGTCTGGCAACCGGCGTCACCGGTTCAATCGATTCCACGCTGGATAGTTCTTTCAGGAGACGCTTGGACGAACCATTGCGAATCCTGGACTCAAGGGCGTCGAGTCCTGTCGGTGTCGCCTTCACGAACAGCTCTCCAGGCCCTCCTGCACCGATGATTGGACAAGTTCGGGACGAAAACAGCTGCTCGGGCCGATGGCTCTTCGCTATCGCTTTGCTCAGGAGCTTCACGCGGAGTGGTGCAACGCCAACGTCCTGTAGTGGGTGCGACAGGGCCGAGCGCGACGCTGCAACCTGATGCACAAGGCCAACACGATACGCGCTGTCTACCGTCCTGAAGGGAACCGCTTTTCCACCGCCCGGGTTTACCCGTCGCTCGACACCCTGATTGGGCATGACAAGCTTAATTGGAAGACGCTCGGCACTTGGATACTCGTTGTCAGACGCCATGTGGCTCAACCCCCTCCGCGGGCTGGTCTTCCTTCACCAGCCTGTGCACAGTCGACTTAGAGACGCCCAATAGCGCAGCTAGAACCGCCAAGCTGTAAAGTCTTTCATCGCGTTCACGCAGAATGCGGATAAGGCCCTCAGGATTCTCACCTCGTAATCTCGAAACGAAGCGACGGGATCCCTCCTCTCCGATTCCAATATTGAGGAGGACGAGGAACGCGTCGCCCAGGTTGGACTCAGAGTCGGTAACGACCCCCAGGCGTTTGAGACGGCGGCATACTTCTTCGATATCTGACCCTGTTAGCCCATCTGACAAGTCTACAAGCACATCGAGGTCTCGGGTCGAAAAACTAAGCGAACCCAGGAAGCCTACCCAGAGTGCCTTGCGCTGATTGGCATCGGGGAAGGTTAGTTCTAGACGATATCCGAAACGGCGCCACACTGCGGAATCAAGGAGATCCTGGTGATTGGTCGCGGCCAGCACTATCGACTGAGAGCCGAGAGAATCCAGGTTCTGGATGAAGCTGTTCACTACCCTCTTCAGTTCGCCTAGCTCCTGAGTGTCGCCACGCAGTTTCGCGATCGCGTCGAACTCATCCAAGAAGAGAACGCAGGGGGTACGAGCGGCAAAGTCGAAGAGCGCCCTAATGTTCTTGGAAGTGCTGCCGAGCAGCGAGGAAATCAGCCCGTCGAGGCGGGCGACGTACAGCTCAAGCCCAAGTTCACCGGCGATGAACCTTGCCAGCCTGCTCTTGCCCGTGCCAGGCGGCCCGTACATGAGAAGGTTGATGGATCCGTGGATTCCCTCGGCGTCCAGTAACGCATGGCTCTTCGCAATACTCAGGAACTCATGCACCACGCGCCATTGGTCGGATGTCAGCACTAACTGCGGCTCATCGCTCCTGAGCGCAACACGCTCAACGAGCGCGAACCGGCTGTCCGAATCCACCGGGAGTGACTGTGCAAAGCTGACGTCCACAGGGCGAAGCATATGATCGGTGTTGTCCAACATCCTCCGCAGACGCCTCGCGGATGAAGAATCACCCTCCGATTCGAGCTTGTCGGCAAGAAACGCGGTGTAACTCCGCACCTTCTCTGTATCGAGACGCAGCGCACCGTTAACGATACGAAAAACTTCATTCATGAAACGCTTATTGTCACTCATGAAACGAAGATACGTGTAGCACGAACGCTTGTCAACGGGCTAGGTGACGGATTCCGCGGCTTGGCTGAGGATTTCTACTCGCACGCAGTAAGGTGAACACGATCATCACAACTCGCATGGATCATACAGCTGGGTGCCCAAGAATGCTTATACCTATCCGCATGATACTCCAAGTGCGTTACCTTGCAGCATAAACAGAGGGTCGCCGAAGCCCCCCGTGCTTCACGAGGCTCCCCTCTCCGAGCTCGCGCCAGGCGGCCCTCAGCTCCTCTTGTATGTTCATCACGATCGGCCCGCGCCAAGCGATCGACTCGCGGAGCGGCTTGCCCGACACCAGCAGGAACCG
>JAMDCK010000027.1 GCA_023488435.1 Actinomycetota bacterium | reverse complement strand
CTAGTAAGCGTGTGCTGACGGTTGGATTTGATTTCAATGCTGACGCTCCGTGTCGTGGTAGTGCCGGGCTCGACATTTCCGAAGTCGACCGTCTGGAGCGTATTAGGCGTCGTGATCGTCATCTCGAGACGGGGGTTGATTACGGCACGCGCTGTCACTGTACCTGAGGCGGCAGCTGGATTTCCGGTCCCCATGTAAGTTTCGACCGTGTTCGCCACCGCGAACACACCCATTCCGGCGAGCAGGGCCAAGGCCACCGCCGCTACTATCATCGTCTTGGTCTTCATCTTTGCTGCACTTCCTTTCGGTTGGTGACGCCCACTTTTCGACTGGACACGGTGTCCGTCTGATTCCTACCGGTTATATCGGGCGTTGTGACGGTGCCCACAATAGACAATCGACGAGGGGGCGGATGCCCGGACGAGCGGTTATTCGACGCCAGCCACTCAGGGGAGCGCGAGGATAGACGGACTCCAAGCGGGATGAACGGCATTGAGCAGGGGGTTTTCAAGTCGCCTCTGCATTATTCCGATGATACGTAGTGGCTCATACTGTCCAAATGACGCCCTCCATAGGCATATAGCTTGCTCCAATCAAGGACGATGCGTGTGACGAAGTCGATTCAACCCGATAGCCGCTTGACCCGCCTGCCACGGCGATTCGCCTTGGTGGTGGCTATGTTGTTGCTTCTGGCGACCGGTTTATCGCTGCATCGCGCAGAAGCACTGGTCCATCCGGTGACCATCACCATCAACGGTGATTTCACTGACTGGACAACCGTCCTGGCAGGCCCCGAGAACACACGCAACGACACAGTCGGAACCGCTGACCCTGATCCGCAACACACCCAAGCGGATATCTCGCGGGTCGCAGCGACGTTCGATGCCACGCACCTATCGGGCTATGTTCAGCTTGACTCGACGTCGTTGAATCAGCCGAGGAACATCAGGGCTCACATCGACCTTGACGGCGATGGAAGGATGCAAGCCACGGATCCAGTGGCCATCATCACTTTCCGGGGCAACCGGGGCCAACACAGGGTTCTTTGGGCGCCCTATATTCCGCAGGATCCGGCTGGAGACCTGTTGCTTGGAGACGGGAACAGGCCTCCGGGAACCATAGGCACCCCCGTTCGGGTCGAGGACGCTTCCTTCGCATCATCGGACATTGTCAGCTCGCAGATCGAGTTCCGTATCACATGGACTCGCCTGGGTGTTCCTGCTGGCAGTCCGGTGAACATCCAGCTTGCTGCTCTGCCCAGCGCAACGAACGATTTCGACCTCAGGATCACCGATGTCGACAACGCCCCAGTTATCTCCCTGCGCCACTTCGGCGTGACGGTCGCTCCGAACAACACGGGAGCTGTAGCTGCGGGAGACACCGTGAGCTACACCCATACGGTCACGAACACCGGTAACGGCACCGAGAGATTCAATCTGACGGCCACCTCGTCACTGGGGTGGGGCCTGCAGATCCGTGACACCGCTAGTGGCGTTGCAACCTCGGCGGTGTTTCTCGCCAGAGGGGCGAGCAGAAGCATCACGGTGCTGGTTTCCTCCCCGGCAACTGCGGCAATCGGGTCGAGCGACGTCACCACTTTCCGGGCCAGGCACTCGACCAGGACGACCATCACGGCCACAGCCACCAACACTACGCGCGTGATCCACCTGGGGACCTACAGGGATGCCGGTCACACCGTCTCGGCGAACCTGTTCAACAGGGGTGATACCGTCTTCACGCGGGCGACGGGCTTGCTGCCGGGCTCGCAGGTGCGGCTCAGGTGGCTCGACCCCGCTGGGACGCAGGTCGCACAGAGCGCCACGATCACCGTATCCGCGGACGGTCGGGCTTCGGCGAGTCATGTCATCACATCGACCGCTCCCTCAGGGAGGTGGGCCGTCGCGCTCATCAATGTAGTTACCGGCGTGGAGATCGAAAGGCTGGAGTTCGATGTGGACCCAGGGGTGATGCTGTCGCTGACGATTCCTGGTGCGCTGGTCGATTTCGGGGCACTGACGCCTGGGGTGCCATCGCCGACCAGGTCGGTGGACCTCGTCATCCAAGCGAGCGTGCCCTACACTCTGACGCGCGTCGTCTCGGGACAGGTCAGCGAGATGGGTCTCACGATATCGGGGGATGCAAGTCGCTCGATGCCTGCGGGCAACACCACGATCACCGACACCCTGCAGGCCACAGCACCCTGGACGACCGACCCTGAGATCCCGCTCGAGGTCACGATCAGCTACACGCTGGTGCATTAGGGGCACGCGGGGTCGGGGCTTCGGGCGTTGGGCGACCTCAGTTACGCAGCGACCCCAGGGGCGCCGGAAAGCGGCCGCCTCGGCGGACAAGCTTGGTGCCCGCCCACGGACCGACCGACATCACCGGCGCGGATCCGAACAGGCCCCCGTACTCGACCAGGTCACCGACGTCTTTGCCGATCGCCGGGATCAGTCGCGCCGCGCTCGTCTTGTTGTTGATGACCCCGATCGCGCAGGCGTCCGAGATGATCGCTGCGATCGTCTCGGCAGGTGTATCGCCGGGGATCGCGATCATGTCGAGGCCCACGGAGCAAACGGACGTCATCGCCTCGAGCTTCGCAAGGGTCAGCGCGCCATCGAGGACGGCGGAGATCATGTTGGCGTCCTCGGAGACGGGGATGAATGCGCCTGAGAGGCCGCCGATGCTCGACGTGCCCATCGCGCCCCCCTTCTTGACGGCGTCGTTCAGGAGCGCCAGCGCAGTGGTGGTGCCCGGGCCGCCGCAGCGCTTCACGCCGATCGCCTCGATGATCGCAGCGACGCTGTCGCCGGGCGCGGGTGTGGGAGCGAGCGACAGGTCGACGATGCCCATCTCGACGCCGAGTCGGCGGGCGGTCTCGCGCGCGATGAGTTCACCAGCCCGCGTAATCTTGAAGGCGGTGGCCTTGATCGCCTCAGCGACTGCGGTCAGGTCGGCGTCGTCAGGCAGCGACTCGACGACCGCGCGCACCACTCCGGGGCCGCTGATGCCGACGTTGATCACCGAATCCGGCTCTCCGGGGCCGTGGACCGCGCCGGCCATGAAGGGGTTGTCCTCGACCATGTTCGCGAAGACGACGAGCTTGCCGCAGCCGAAGGAGTCGTTATCGGCGGTGGCATGCGCGGTTTCTAAGATGACCTCGGCCATGCGCAGGACCGCATCCATGTTGATGCCGGCCCTGGTCGAGGCGACGTTGACAGACGCACACACACGCTCGGTCGATGAGAGCGCAGACGGGATCGAGTCGATGACCCGCCGGTCGCCTTCGCCGATGCCCTTGTGCACCAACGCCGAGAACCCGCCGATGAAATCGACGCCCACCTCGCGCGCCGCGCGATCCATCGCCTGCGCGACGACCGTGAGGTCCTCGGCATCGCATGCCGCCGCGAGCTGTGAGATCGGCGTCACGGCGATCCGGCGGTTTACGATCGGGATGCCGTACTCGCGCGAGATCGCCTCGGCGACGGGGACGAGTCGCTCGGCGCGTCGGCAGACAAGCGAGTACACGTTATCAGCGAGCTTGGTGGTGTCAGGATGCGCGCAGCCGTCGAGCGACAGGCCGAGCGTGACGGTGCGGATGTCGAGATTCTGCTGCGTGACCATGAGTAGCGTCTCGAGCACCTCTTCGGGGGTGATGCGCATGCGGCCTCCTCGGCGGGTTAGATGCGGTGCATGAAGTGGAAGACGTCCTCGCGCTGTAGAGTGACCTGCATGCCGAGCTCATCTCCGACCTCGGCCAGGCGCGTTTGCACGGCTTCGAAAGACGCGGCGTCCTCATCGACGGTGACGAGCATGGTCATCGAGAAGATGTCGCCGATTATCGTCTGGCGGATGTCTTCGATGTTGGCGCCCGAGTCGGCCAAAGCGCCGGAGATCGCCGCGACGATACCGACCCTGTCCTTGCCGAGCACAGAAAGAACCGTCTTCACATGCATGACTCACACCTCACATCGATATAATGTCTGTCGGACGGGCGAAGCGGCCCGTTGCATCCAGCTTACGACATCCGGACGGACTTGGCCCATGGCTGTTCCCATCATACCAGTGAAGATCGGCGACATGGTGCGCCTGAAGAAACCGCATCCCTGCGGGGCCAACGAGTGGGAGGTCACGCGCGTCGGCGCCGACATCAAGGTGCGGTGCGCAGGCTGCGATCGGCAGGTCATGATGGAGCGCCGGGAGTTCGACCGGAGGTTTCGCGGGTTCCTCGGCGGATAGTGGGTGCAGGCGGGAAGGCGGCCTGCCGAAGAGCGACCTGCGAGCGCGCTCACGAGCCGCCATCGACGCCGGGGGTGTCGCCGGGGCTCGACACCGCATTGACCTGGATGTGCACGTGGTCTCCGCCGCACGCTGTGTAGTCGCCGAGCTGGTGGTCGATCACGTTGGAGAGCAGGCGCACTTTGGCGATGGGGGTCTGTCCGCCCACCACGCTGTCACCCACAGACACCTGCGGATCAGCGATGTGTATCAGCACAACGTTGACGCCCGGGCGTCCAGCAGGCTCGATGTGGATCTCGTGGTCGTCGTGCGCGTCGTACAGCCGATACGGCTGGATGGCCACTACCCGACCCGTCACCGGTGCCAGGACCGTCGTCCCGGGGGCTGCGCCGATGTCGACGGCGGTGTTTGGCGGGCCACGTCGGTTGGTGCGCCACATGCGCAGGACCTGGCCCTGCAGCGTCTCGATCCCGTCTGCCGAGGTGGTCACCGTGGGCCGTGGCGCAGAGCGGTTCGCGGCCGCGAGCGTCATGTCGGCGTCAGGCAGCAGGGAATCGATGGCTTGCGCAACGTTGCCGGAGGCCTGGTGGTAGGCGATCGCGACCAGTGCCGTTGGCTCGACCGGCAGGTAGAGCTTCAGGTCCTGGTAGGAAGCGAAGTGAGGCGTCGAGGTCGCATCGTGGGCGCTGACGTCGATGCTCGGGCTAGGGTCGCTAGCCGCCGCCGAGGGTGCCGAAGGGGCTGCAGAGGGTTCCTCGGCAGTTAGGCGCCACCCCACGATCGACGAGGCCAGCACCAGCAACGCGAGCGCTATCAGCCGCGCACGCACAGTCCGCTGGCGGTGGCGCCTTGCGGAGAGGCGGCGCGATTCGGCGGCCATGCCTTGTATGTAGTTTCCTTCCGGAATGACGAACGCCTTTCAAGGATTCGGGCGGCTGACGGAGAACAGTATACCTGTGGCGGACCGGTAGCCTCTAGATGCTCTTGTCCGGAAAGCCACCAAGGGTCAGGGGTTTCGATCCATGGAGAAGCTGGAGACCATACTTCGCGCCGAAGCGACGTCACGCCGCTCGCTTGAGGCAGCGCGAGAGCACGCACAGGACCTGCTGAAGGAGGCCCGGGCTCAGGCGGAGCTTATCGCCATCGAGGCCGAGAAGCAGGCCGAGGATGCCGCAGAGACCATCCGGGTACGCAACCTCACCGATGCCAACATCGAGGTCGAGATCGTGTCGGCGCGATCGAAGACGCAGCTAACGGCCCTAGTCGAGGCGGCCGAGGCCCGATTCGACGATGCCGTGACCGCAGTCGTGCTAGAACTGACGGGCGGTAGATGATGGCGATCGCGAGCATGCTCCGCATCGAGGTCATCGGGCACCGATCGCTGATCGCAGAGACGGTGACGCTCCTGCAAGATATCGGTGTCGTAGACATCGCGCGCCTCGATGTCGAGCTCGAGGGCATCAATCGACCCGCTCTTGACTCGTCGCACTGCCAAGAACTTGACGAGCGGATCGCCCGGGCACAGTTCGTGGAGGGTTTCCTCGGCAGATACCATGTGGGCCCGGGCTCAGGCGGAGCTTATCGCCATCGAGGCCGAGAAGCAGGCCGAGGATGCCGCAGAGACCATCCGGGTACGCAACCTCACCGATGCCAACATCGAGGTCGAGATCGTGTCGGCGCGATCGAAGACGCAGCTAACGGCCCTAGTCGAGGCGGCCGAGGCCCGATTCGACGATGCCGTGACCGCAGTCGTGCTAGAACTGACGGGCGGTAGATGATGGCGATCGCGAGCATGCTCCGCATCGAGGTCATCGGGCACCGATCGCTGATCGCAGAGACGGTGACGCTCCTGCAAGATATCGGTGTCGTAGACATCGCGCGCCTCGATGTCGAGCTCGAGGGCATCAATCGACCCGCTCTTGACTCGTCGCACTGCCAAGAACTTGACGAGCGGATCGCCCGGGCACAGTTCGTGGAGGGTTTCCTCGGCAGATACCATGTGGCCGATGTGCCCTTCAAAGCCTTCATCTCCGAGAAGATCCATCTGACCGAGGACGAGTACGAAGCGCTTCGGCTCGACGAAGGGTTTCCGGAGCTGTATCGCGAGTGCGAAGAGATTGCGGCGAGGCTCGCGAGGATCGACAGGGAGCGAGCGCGGCTGGAGGATCTGATCGCCGAGCTGGCCCCGTGGAAAGCGGTCGATGTCGAGATATCGCAGCTCAGGGAATCTGGACGGGTCGCATTTCTGGCTGGCACGGTGCCGCTTGTACACGGACCGCGGATACGACAGGAGTTGCGTGAGGCGGCGGCGGATGTCGCCGTGGACGAGGCGGGGCGTGCAGGAGACCGCGAGGCTTGGGTCGTCATGGCATACCAAGATCGCATTGACGAGGCCCGGAGCGTTCTGGCTACGAACGGCTTCGAGGAGGCGTCGTTCCTCTATCTCAAGGGGCGACCTGCCGCCGAAATTGCGCGTGCCCGGGAGGGGTTGCGCAACATTGCCCTAGAGCAAGTCGAACTCACGCAGCGAGCGCGAGAGCTGGAATCCGAGTATGGCCGAGCGGTGGGGCGCGTTCAGGCGCTGCTCAGCATGCGGGATGCACTGACCATCCGGGACAACTTCGTCGCCACAGAGCAGGCATTCGCGCTTGAGGGTTGGGTGCCGGGGCGGATGAGAGAGGCCGTCGAGGAGCGCCTCGGGCAGCTCGACCCAAGCTTCGAAGTGGTCTTCAAGGCGCCCGAACAAACGGATGCCGTCCCAGTCGCGCTCGAGAATCCGGCATGGCTGCGTCCCTTCGAGGTATTGACCGACCTCTATGGCCGACCACGCTATGGAGACATCGACCCGACCCCGCTGCTAGCGGGATTCTTCTTCCTGTTCTTCGGATTGTGCATCGGCGATGCGGGCTACGGTGCAGTCCTGATGATCGCTTGCTACCTGATGAAGTCGCGGCTGGATGTCGCGCCCGGCGTGAAGCGGTTCATGGACCTGATGATTGCGGGTGGTCTGGCGTCGATCATCATCGGGGTGCTTACAAGGAGCTACTTCGCCCTGCCTGCCGAAAGCCTGCCGACACTCCTTCGCTACGAGCCGCTCATCGATCCGCTGCGGGATATCGTGTGGATGCTCGTCGCGTCCGTTGCAATCGGTGTGGTCCATGTCCTCTTCGGAGTGCTGGTCAACGTGTACAGGTTGATCAAGTCGGGCGATTGGCCCACGGCGGTGCAAGACGACATCTCGAGCTTGCTTCTCCTGGCGGCGATAGCGATCGCGGCGCTGACGCAACAGGCGATGTGGCTTGCATGGATCGGCGCGGTTGCCGTTGCCCTCAAGGGGCGGGTGGTCGAGTCCCTGATAGCGCGCAAGTTCAAGCAAGCACTTCTCGGCGTGGGGAAGGGCCTGGTGGGGCTCTATGGGATCACCGGGTACCTGTCGGACTTCCTGTCATACACGCGCCTTGTGGCACTGGGGCTTGCGAGTCTGCTGGTGGGACAAGTCATGAATACACTTGCCGAGATGGTCTCGGGGGCCCCTTGGGGCATCGGGTTGGTGGCAGCGGCTCTCATCCTGGTCATCGGCCATACGTTCAATATCGTCATCAACATCCTGGGGGCGTTCGTCCACTCGGCGCGCCTGCAGTTTGTGGAGTTCTTCGGCAAGTTCTATGAGGCTGGTACAAGTAATTACACGCCATTCTCCCGAAGATCCAAGTCGCTTGTTCTGCACCCGGCTGCGGTGCGGAAGGAAGGAGGGAAACCCTCGTGATGGATTTCGTCTGGCAGATGTCGGGAGTGGAGTGGGCGCTGCTCGGGGCCGTCTCGGCTGCAATCGGAGGAGGGATAGGCTCTTCGATAGGCATCGCGGCTGTCAGTGGCGCAGCAACCGGGGTCGTCTCGGAGGACTCGAGTAAGTTCGGGCGACTATTGCCCCTGGCTGCGATGCCAGGAACGCAGGGCATCTACGGCTTCATCACTGCGCTTCTGGTCTTCATCTTCATCGGACTTTTCGAGGGAGACCCTGCGTTGACCGCGACCGAAGGCATCAGGGTCTTCCTGTCGTGCTTGCCCGTTGCGTTCGTCTGTCTGGTCTCAGGCATCTATCAAGGGGTTACCGCGATCGGGTCGGTGGGGATGGTGGCCCGCCGGGACGAGGAGGCCGGCAAGGCCCTGATCTTCCCTGCGCTCGTCGAGACCTACGCAGTGTTCTCGCTCATCCTCAGTGTGCTGATGCTGACCATCGTGACTGGATGACGCATGGCGCTCAAGGACATCCTGGGCCGCATAGACAGTGAGACTGAGGCCGAAGTTGCGCAGATCCTCTCGGCTGCCCGCGAAGAGGCAGACAGATCGCTCGAAGCGGCCCGTGACGCCGCACACGGACTCGCCGAAGATCGACTAGCGAAGGCCACGAAAGCCGCCGAGGAAGAGGCTGCTGCGATGGTGGCTGCGGCAAGGATACGCGCTCGGGACAGGCTCATCGCCGAGAAGCGGGTCTATCTCGAGAGAGCGCTGCGTGAAGCGGTCACACGCATCGAGTTCGGGGATGCGGGCGAATACGCAGGCATCCTCTGCGCCCGAGCGATCCCGCTACTGAGGGGCAACGAGAGCGTGGAAGTCGGCACCAGCGAGCCAGGATCGCTCAGGGACTCGATCGCCCGAACACTCGCCGAAGCCGGGTGCGGCGACGTGGAGGTCGGCGTCACCGATCAGGTCGACAAGGGCTTGCTCCTGCGAGGCGAGCGCATGTATGTGGAGGTCTCAGTCAGCACGATTGTGAACGAGGCGAGGTCCCAGCTGGAGTCTGTAGCAGCCGAGGTGCTTTTCGGCAGCGAGTGTAAGGAGCCATTGTGAGCATGGTCCGCGACTCGCTCCGTTATGGGCATGCAGTGGGCCGAGTCCGCGTGAGGGAGACCCGGCTGCTGTCGCGCTCGCACTTCGAGCGGCTACTGGATGCGGCGACCTTCTCGGATCAGCTTCGCATCCTGTCGGACACGCCATACGGCGGGCACTTCGACGGCGTCTCCAGCATCGAGGGATTGCAGGCTGCGATGGATCGCGTGCGACTGCAGTTGCACGACGACTTGCTGGGGCGGTCGGGGCTGCCAGAGCCGATCACGCGCTTCTTCGCACTTCTCGATGGCTATCAGGAGGCGCGTAATGGAACTGCCGAGAACCCCGCCGAGTGGGCCGCCGATATCGCACTCTACAAGGAGATAGTCGCCACTGCCGAGGCCAGCGGGTGCGCCAGCCTGCGCGAGCTTGCCGCTCTGCTGGCTGACGTCGCCAACCTGAAGGTGCTCGTGAGATCGAAAGCCAGAGGCGAAGCGGGAAGTTGGGACCCGGAGATGTTCGTTCCGGCCGGTGCGATCACCCAAGAGCGGCTAGTGGCACTCCATCGTCTACCCGCCGAGGAAGTGGCGGCGCAACTCGCCGCCCTCGATCTCCTCAAAGGAATCGATCCGCAGCAAATCCTCGATCCTGCCCGCTTCGATGTGGTCGCCGATGTGGTCGTAGCGTCGCGGATGCGAGAGTCCTCGGCGTTGGTAGCGGCAGGGGCGGGGCCCGTGATCACCTATGTGGTCCTGCAGCGCATCGAGATGATCGTAGTACGCACGCTCCTGGCTGGAGTGATGGCTGGCGTCTCCCGCGACCTGCTCAGAACCAGGTTCAGGGAGATCTTCAGATGAAGCAGATGAGGGCGGCCGTCATCGGCGAGGATATAAGCGCGGGGGCGTTCAGATCGCTGGGATTCGAGGTGTTCCCCGCAGCGATCCCCGAACAGGCGCGCGAGGCGTGGACGGCCTTGGACATCGACGAATACGCAGTGATACTCGTGACCGAGCGAGTCTACGAAGGCGTGAAGGACCTGGTTGCCGCGATTGCGGGTAACCCGCTACCGGCGGTCACCGTGATTTCCGGCACCGGTGGCCGAGGCGGGGTAGGACAGGACAGGATCGATCGCGCGATCGAGAAGGCACTGGGAACGGCGGTATCGATTCGGGAAGAGGCTGGTTAGATGGAGCAAGGCAGGATCGTCAAGGTTTCAGGCCCACTCGTGGTTGCCGAAGGACTCGGGACGTCGAAGATGTACGACCTTGTCCGAGTGGGCGAAGAGGGACTCATGGGCGAGATCATCGAGATGCGCAGGGATCGCTGTTCGATCCAGGTGTACGAGGAGACGGAGGGTCTTGGCCCGGGACATCCGGTGGTATCGACTGGGGCGCCGCTATCGGTCGAGCTGGGTCCCGGGATGCTTGGCGCAGTCTACGACGGCGTCCAGCGTCCGCTCGATGCGCTCGAAGCCCAGGCGGGAGCGTTTTTGACCCGCGGGATGAATGCGTTTGCGCTCGACCGCGAGCGAAAGTGGTCCTTCCACGCCACCGCGAAGGCGGGGGCGCGCGCCACCGGAGGCGATGTGATCGGAGTCGTACAAGAGAACGAGGTGGTGAGTCACAGGATCATGGTTCCTCCTGGAATCACCGGGCGGATCGAGTGGATCGAGAGCGGCTCGTACTCGGTCTCCGATACGATCGGGCAGATCCGCGATGAGCACACTCTTGAATCGAGCGACCTTTCGCTGATGCAGAGGTGGCCGGTACGAGTGCCCAGGCCTTACGCCAAGCGGTTGCCGGTCGTTTCACCGCTCGTCACCGGGACCCGTGTGATCGACACATTCTTCCCGCTGCTCAAGGGGGGTGTAGCGTGCATTCCGGGACCGTTCGGAGCCGGTAAGACCGTCACGCAGCATCAGATCGCCAAGTGGTCCAACGCCGAGATCGTCATCTTCATCGGCTGCGGTGAGCGCGGCAACGAAATGACCGACGTCCTCATGGAGTTCCCGGAGCTCATCGACCCTCG
>JAMDCK010000026.1 GCA_023488435.1 Actinomycetota bacterium | reverse complement strand
GGCTGGAAGGACTCGGCGATGCTGTCGGCCTCGTTCACGAAGTCGAGTACCATCGTGTCGTCCTTGCCCGGGTGGATGCGGTTCAAGCGCGAAAGCGTCTGGATTGCGTGGACTCCGCCAAGCTTCTTGTCCACATACATCGTGTGTAGGAGCGGCTCGTCGAAACCGGTCTGGAACTTCTCTGCGACGATCAAGAAGCGGTACTCGGGCAGATGGAAGGTCGCGGCGGTCTGCTTTTCCGAGATGCCATTCATCGAAGGCTCACTGTATTCCTGGCCTCCGTCGTGAACGTATCCGGAGAAGGCAACCAGCGACTTGTACGGGTAGCCCTGCTCCCTGAGGTAGGCGTCGACTATGAGCTTGTAGCGCACAGCATGAAGACGGCTGCGCGTGACGATCATCGCCTTGGCTTTGCCGCCGATGCGCCCCGCTGTGTTGTTGCGGAAATGCTCGACCATGATCTCGACCTTGTTGCGGATGGTGTGCTCATTGAGGTCGACGAATGCTCGAAGCAAGTAGCTCGCTTTGTCGTGATCGTAGTGAGGGTCCTCTTCCACGGACTTCAGCAGCCGCCAGTACATCTTGTACGTGGTGTAGCTCTTGAGCACATCTAGGATGAACTTCTCTTCGATAGCTTGGCGCATCGAGTACAGCGAGAAGGCCTCGAACTCACCCTCAGGGGTCTTGCGACCGAAGAGCTCTAGCGTCTTGGGCTTTGGGGTCGCGGTAAACGCAAAGAAAGAGGCGTTCTTCAGGCGGCCTCGCGCCCGCATCTCTGCAACGATCTTGTCCTCGTAGTCCTCGGGCGCACCAGACTCCTCCGCCGCGGCCTCACTGAGCGAGTCTGCGGCCAGAACCTTCTTGAGGTCCTTGGTCTGCTCACCAGAAGTCGAGGAGTGTGCTTCGTCGATGATGACGGCGAAGCTGTGGCCGGATAGCTCCCCCATCTCGTTCACGATGACCGGGAACTTCTGGAGCGTCGTGACGATGATCTGCTTGCCGCCTTCAAGTGCCTCTTTGAGCTGTCGTGAAGTGGCGTCTATGTTCTCGACCAGCCCGGCAGTCTTCTCGAAGGACCGGATGGTCTTTTGTAGCTGGCGGTCCAGCACACGACGGTCTGTCACGACTACGATGGTGTCGAAAATACGGTTGTCATCCGCGTCGTGCAGGGTCGTGAGCCTATGTGCGAGCCACGCGATCGTGTTCGACTTGCCCGACCCCGCCGAGTGCTGGATCAGATAATGCTCTCCGGCACCCTTCTGTCTAGCATCGTCAACGAGATCACGCACAGCTTTGAGCTGGTGGAAGCGCGGGAAGACGAGCTTTTTCCGACGGGTGCTCCTGCCCTTATCGTCCTCGACGCTGAGAGAGGCGACGAAGTTCAAGACGAGATCGAGCACGGAGTCCCGCGACCAAACGTACTCCCATAGGTAGGACGTGCCGTAGCCTTTCTGGGTTGGCGGTACAGTCGGATTGCCAGCGCCACCGTTGTTGCCCTGATTGAACGGCAGGAATACCGTTTTGGGTCCAGCAAGTTCGGTAGTCACATACGCGAGTTCGGTGTCCACCGCGAAGTGAGCGAGCACACGCCCAAGTCGCAAGAGCGGCTCATGCGGATCGCGGTCGAAGCGATACTGCTTGATGGCGTCTTGGACGTTCTGGCCATTGAGCTGGTTCTTGAGCTCGGCGGTGAAGATCGGCAGGCCGTTCAGGAAGAGGACGACGTCGATGGAGTTCTTGTTGCGTTCCGAGTAGTGTAGCTGTCGCACGACCGAGAAGACGTTGGCTTCGTAAAGCTTGGCGGTCTCGACGTTCAGGCCGCTTGCCGGCGGATAGAACGCAAGTGAGAACTTGCAGCCCGAGTCCTTCACGCCTTCGCGCAGGACGTGGAGCAAGCCGTGCTTCTCAATCTCGGAAGAGACGCGCTTGAGGAACTTGCCCTTCACGTCAGCGCCGTGATGCTGTGAGAGCTTCTCCCACGCTTCTGGCTGCGTCGTCATCACGAAGTCGAGTGTGTCTTTGGGCAGGAGGGCCAGCTGCTTGTCGAAATCTGCGGCGGTACGGCTTAGGTAGCTGCCGGGAATCCACGTTCCGTACTCGGCGGGATCCTCGTGCGCGAGGAACCGCCCCTCGAGTGCGTCGGGGCCACCAGCAAGGAGGGCACCCTCGATGTCGGACTCGAACGCGGCCTCCTTGATGTTAACGTTCACGCGACCTCCTCCTAGGTCTCGGTGCCCGGAATGTCGATCTGACCGGTCACAGCTGCGGATATCAGGGCCGTGCGGTACTCGCGGAGCAGGTCGATGCTGCGTCGCGTACGTTCGACCAAATCATCCACCTTGCACACATCTGCGCCAATCCTCCTGATGATACTGCGTTGTTCGACGACGTCGGGTGCGGCGACCGGGAGACGAGCAAGGATGCCCTCGTTCAGGTTGTCCATCGTCGCACCGACCGACTGAAGGCTGAGCCAGTCCCTGGAGCCCTGTTGCGAGATGAGCAGCTGGAGGAACTCGGGAGCCACCCTTCGCTGGTTTGGTCGAACCCGGAGGCTGCCAGTGCCTGTCACCCACCCCTCCTGTTGTGGCGTGACTACCGCACATCTACCCAGATCGCCGCGTCGGGCACAGACCACATCAGCCGTTCGCAGCAAATACCCGTTTAACCTCGCTACGGTCGCCTCGGTTACCGACGTCTCTGGATCCGGCACTAGTCGGTTGTCCTTGATGTGAACGGGGTTGATGACCGGCGTGCCGTCGACCATGTAGTCGTTCGCCCCAAGCTGGGTGCCAAAGGGTCCCGTCTGGATGGATGTAACTAGATCTTTCAGGCGACCGACAGTCCAGTGCAGTGGGATAGCGCCGAACCACTCGATACCCGAGTCCTTCATCTCCGCTTTGTAATCGAACCCCTTGGTCACGGCGTGAGCAATGATGGCGGTGCGCTTCTCAAGTAGCAGGTCGATGAAGCGCTGCTTGCGGTCGATCAGGGCGTCGATGCGGGCGATTTCAGAATCAAGATAGTCCGCAATCTGTGTCTGTACCACTCGCATAGGCATCGCAAGGTAAGCTCCGCTGAGGTCGCGGTACTTCATCGTTTGACGAACACCTGCACCCAAGCCGTAGTAGACCTTCATCGTGTCCAGGGAGTGCAGGAGATAATGCGCGAACCGGGGATCAACGTACTTGGACGGCCTCAGTGCAAGATACGCAGAGGTTACGATGCCGCGCTCCCTCACGAGACCCGTTCGTAGACTGCGTTGATCATTCTGTAGATCGGTAAGGCGCATCACGATATCGCCGGGCTCAACGATTTGGTAGGTCTCGAACGACTCCGGGAGTAGGCCCATTCCAGAGTCTAGGTCACGCCGCTTGATCGTCCCGTAGCTCAGCGAGAGAACGTTGGCCTCTGCCATGCCAATATTCTTGGTCTTGTTATCGCGGAAGAATGTGAACAGTGGGGCTTCGCTCCACGTGCTGGGAATACGCGCAAGCCATGGAGCCTTAGAGGGCTTGTACGTGCTCACGCGGTAACCTGCTTGAGCAGCTCAAGAATCTCGTTCTCGACTGCCCTTAGATTGGCTTCGATCTCGTTCAGCGGACGCGGGGGCACGTATTTGTAGAAGTAACGGTTGAAGTTTATTTCGTAGCCAACTTGTCCGATCTCGCCATCCTTTGGGTCAGTCACCGCCGTGTTGACCCAGGCATCCGGCACGTACGGCGTAACCTCGCGAGCGAAATACTCCTGAATCGACTCGACCAGCGGGACATTCTCTATGTCACGCAGCTCTGGATCGGACTCTATGTTGCCCTTCGAGTCAGTGCACATGTCGGTGCTCTCATCGCGCTCCGATAGAGCAGCAAGCACCGCCTTGCGAATGGGAGCGTCAAGCTTGATGTCGTGATTCGCCTCGGCATTCTTAAGCGTGTCGAGGAATTCGTCACGGTTGGTGAAGACCTGGCCTTGTAGTGTGAAAAGCAACCGCTTGATCTCGTCCTGGCGCTTCCGGCCTTCGGCCTCCTCGGCAGCCTTGATCCCCGCATCCTTCTTCTTTGAGACAGCCAGCTTCTTGAACGCAGGCTTGTCATCAAGTAGGGCGATACGCTCTGGTGACGCCTCGAAATTGAGTCTGAGGGGTCGCTCGACAGTAATCTTTCGGTATCCGAAGTGGGTCGTTGGGTAGACACGGCAGAACTCGCCTTCCTCGAAGGCATCGAGTAAGCGCAGTATCTCCGCAGTCTTGTGTGCGGGAATCTCGCGGCGCTTCTTGCCGAGGCTCTTGCGTAAAGGCGTCCAGAACGAAGTAGCGTCTACTAGCAGAACGCGGCCCGCGCGTTCAGGGGCTTTGCGGTTGGTGACCACCCAGATGTAGGTAGCGATAGCAGTGTTGTAGAAGAGCTGTTCCGGCAAGGCCACCATGGCTTCAAGGAGATCGTTCTCTAATATCCAGCGACGGATCTCAGAGGGGCCGGAGCCAGCATCACCTGTGAAGGGTAAGCGGATTAAATGGTTGATCTTACCTTTGCATGAGAGTGAGACAGACCGGCATCTCATCGGATTATCTGGTTGATGCTTCACCTACTGCTGGTGCATGTTTCCTTCGCTAATTCCAGCAAGA
>JAMDCK010000025.1 GCA_023488435.1 Actinomycetota bacterium | reverse complement strand
AGAAGCTTGGCGGAGTCCACGCAATCCAGACGCTTTCGCGCTTGAACCGCATCCACCCGGGCAAGGACGACACGATGGTACTCGACTTCGTGAACGAGGCCGACAGCATCGCCGAGTCCTTCCAGCCATACTATGAGAGTACGATGCTCTCGGAGGGCACCGACCCCAACCTGCTCTACGATCTCGAGACGCGAATCAAGGACTACGGTCTGTTCGATGACTCCGAGGTCGAGGCGTACTCCAAGGCACTCTTCGGCGGCAAGAAGATGGAGAAGCTGTACGCCATCCTCAAGCCTGCGGTCGAGCGTTGGGAGGACTTGGATGAGGACGAACAGACCGCTTCGCGCAAGGTCATCACTGATTTCGTGAACACATACGCCTTCCTCGCACAGTTGCTCTCGTTCACCGACGTCGACCTCGAGAAGCTCTAC
Source organism: Actinomycetota bacterium (assembly GCA_023488435.1). NCBI lineage: Bacteria > Bacillati > Actinomycetota > Actinomycetota bacterium. The sequence goes on along the minus strand of JAMDCK010000025.1, from coordinate 26,629 downwards.
AACTTCCTCAAACACCTGCGCCGCTTGCTCCGCAGCGACGGCCCGACCCTTCCCAGCGAGGTGCAAGAACAGGTCGACCTAGACTCACTCAACATGCGCCCGACTTTCACCGGTGATATCGGGCTCGAGCGCGGTCGGGGAGAGCTCGACCCGATCAAGAAGCCAGGCGAGGGACAGAAGCCTGCGGAACACGTCGAGCCGCTTTCGGCGATCATCGCCGAGCTGAACGAGCGATTCGGGGCAGACCTCACAGAGGAAGACAAGGTGACGCTGCAGCACCTTGAGGACTTGCTACACGCCGATGCGACCCTGAAGGCGAGTATCCGTGTCAACCCACCCGAAACAGCGCGCCTTGCATTCGACACGATCGTGCAGGATCGTCTGCAGGAGATCGTCGAGACGAACTTCAAGCTTTACAAGCGCGTGGCGGACGATGATGCGTTCGCGAGTGTGCTTGTGGACTGGCTGTATGACCGCTTCCGCAAGGAAGTGGAGTAGTCGATGTCGCGGACACAGACTTATTCATGGGGAGGTTTCGTACTTGCGTACTCGTAGGCCACTCCAAGGTAATCGTCCCGCGAGACAATCGCCAGCGACTCCAGAGCCGTCGAAGGCGTCCAAGCTTGCTGCTGAAGTCGCGCCTTGGGCGGCCATTGTGGCGTCCCTCGTCGTTGGAGTCGCGTCAGTGGTGATTGCTGCCAGCGCCAATTCAATATCTGCGCAGCAGAATTCGCTTGTGGCTGAGCAGAACCAACTGGCTGTCCAACAGCAGAGGGTTCTGGAGGCGGAAGCGGCCTTGCTCGCAACGCAGACGGTGTTGATGGAAGAGGGGAATCGCATTGCTGCGTCCTCACTCCGACCGGTGATTACAATCAAGTACGGCCTACAGGAGTACAACCGAAAGGAGCTGGCAGGGCATTGGCAGGAGTACGTGGAGATTACCAACTCGGGCTCACCGGCCCGTGAAGTCGAGGTGTCGATCCTGACCGTGGCAGTTGTCAGTATTGGGGTGGACCACGCAACTGCGCCATCAGCATTCATGGTAGACCCCACCTTCTTCAGCAACTCCTTTGAGTCCTCAGGTGAGATGGCCGCGACCGGCCGGATAGGCTACCTAGTCTCTGATGACTTGGCCACTCACGAGGTTCGACGAGCATGGCCGGCCAATGAATATCAAACATTGGCAGGGAATCTGTTCATAGACCATATCCACTATCTGCGCATCGCGTATTCGGATATGACCGGTGCCCAGCATGAGGAGAACTACCTACTCGACCGAAGAGCGCCAGGCCCTGAACGCATCACGCGGGAGGCGGCTGTTGAGGCCGCACAACACTACGCTGACCTGCATGCGACAGGTGCGTATTATCCTGGTTATCAGTTATGCGGCGATGGATTGGTCGATCTTTGGAGAGAATACGCCGGCAATGGCAAGGATGCGTTCTACCAATAGTCGTTGTGTCTGGTCCGGACTTCCGCCTGCAGAACCAACTGGCTGTCCAACAGCAGAGGGTTCTGGAGGCGGAAGCGGCCTTGCTCGCAACGCAGACGGTGTTGATGGAAGAGGGGAATCGCATTGCTGCGTCCTCACTCCGACCGGTGATTACAATCAAGTACGGCCTACAGGAGTACAACCGAAAGGAGCTGGCAGGGCATTGGCAGGAGTACGTGGAGATTACCAACTCGGGCTCACCGGCCCGTGAAGTCGAGGTGTCGATCCTGACCGTGGCAGTTGTCAGTATTGGGGTGGACCACGCAACTGCGCCATCAGCATTCATGGTAGACCCCACCTTCTTCAGCAACTCCTTTGAGTCCTCAGGTGAGATGGCCGCGACCGGCCGGATAGGCTACCTAGTCTCTGATGACTTGGCCACTCACGAGGTTCGACGAGCATGGCCGGCCAATGAATATCAAACATTGGCAGGGAATCTGTTCATAGACCATATCCACTATCTGCGCATCGCGTATTCGGATATGACCGGTGCCCAGCATGAGGAGAACTACCTACTCGACCGAAGAGCGCCAGGCCCTGAACGCATCACGCGGGAGGCGGCTGTTGAGGCCGCACAACACTACGCTGACCTGCATGCGACAGGTGCGTATTATCCTGGTTATCAGTTATGCGGCGATGGATTGGTCGATCTTTGGAGAGAATACGCCGGCAATGGCAAGGATGCGTTCTACCAATAGTCGTTGTGTCTGGTCCGGACTTCCGCCTGACTAGCTTGGCTCGTGGTAGAAGTCCAAGCAAGACTCTCAAATCTAGCGGACACAGCCTAGCATTGTCGCTCATCTCAAGAGATGAAATTAGCCATCCTCGGTAGCGCCAGCGGACAGATTCCCTTGACTACCGTACCAAGTGCTCTTGGAGCAGCCGGTCTAGATCGAGGAACTCCGTCCGCTCGCCTGTCTTATACAGCAACGGAATGATTCCCATCTGCTCCAGCAACTCGAAAGAAGGATCCTCGGCGGCACATTCGGGTAGCACTGCAAAACGTGGCGGCAATCCCTCCACCCATGCACCCTGATACATGGTGTCGATTGCCTCGTTTACGCTCGGTTTGAACTCGAACAGTGCCGATGCCAAGTCGCCCTCGCCCTTGAGGTAGATCTCGCCATGCGCCGCGCGGGTATCGCTTCCTACGTTGTAGCCGTGAGCGATCAGTTGGCATCGCAGCTGTTCGCGGATATCTGCCATTTAGCCATCCATTTCCTCGGTTGTGAAAGTCGCAGTCTATCACGGCTACCCTGCGCGGAGGTTTTCTCGGCATCGTGTGGTAGACTCGGGCGCGAACGCCTCGGCGTTTTCGGCGAGGTACGCCAACGTCAGGCAGAACCATCAGAGTTGTCGGCACGCCAGCCGCCGTCCGCAGAGGGGGTCCGCGAGTGCAATCTGATCAACACCTGTTTTGGTGGTCCTGGGCTGATATCGTCAAGCATGCGCACCAACTTGGGATCCCCCACTTTCAGCGCGGTGCTGTCTGGGACCTAACCAACAGGACAGCGCTGCTTGAGTCCATGTTCGAGCGATCGCCATGTGGGTCCTTTGTGCTCTGGCAGCCGTTAGACAACGGCAATCCGCAGCGTCATGGTGTCCCAGTGGAGTTGAATTCGTTCGGCCAGGGCGTGGAGCCCATGTGGCTGGTCGACGGTCAGCAACGCACCCGGGCTATGCTCGACACGTACCGCCAGCTGCTCTCGGTCCCCCAAGCAGATGGCTGGTCTCTGGTTCGCAACGAGGACATCGAAAGCCTTCGAGCCTTCGATCCCTACGAGTCCGCCGACACGCTGAGCACCGGGGTCCTGGACGATGACGATGACGAAGACGAAGACGAGGGCCAAGTCGTAGATACTCGTGATTCCAAGTATTGGGGCGTCTTCCTCCCGGCCATGCGCCAGTTCGATGTAGACGGTGGCAACTACTTTGCCGACAGAAGTGAGTCCAGTGGCGTACAAAGGGGTGCGATCTTCGGTCGATTCACTCCCACTGCCCGGAAACGGCGTGATGCTCAGGGTAAGGCCAAGCGTGTTCCTCCGGGGAAACCGTGCAGGTTGCCACTGGCACTGCTGTTGGCCCCCACGAGCATCTTCGGCGATGCCGAGAGGCGGCGATACGCAGCTCGATTGCTTGAGGATCTTTGGGATGAGGGATCAGACTATGCCACGTTGGACAGGCTGCTGCCGTGGGGACCGCAGTTCGTCACAGGGCATGCGTACAAGTTGATCGAGAACGGCAAGCCTTTGCCCATGATGTGGGCAGATGTTCGCCGAGAGCGGGTGCACGAGTTCACGGTTTCCCGCCTCGTAGGGCTGCTGGGAGACGACAAGTGGAGCCCTGTATTTGCTCAGCTCAGGGACATGCTCACTGGGGAAAGATTCGCTGTTGGCGAGCTACCCAAAAGCGACGTGAGTGCCGCCATCGACGCCTATGTTCGAATCAACCGTGCAGGGATTCGTGTCCGACAAGAGGAGCAGGCGCTCGCCTTGCTGTCGCGCGCGCACCCAGGTTTGCTCGATGAGCTTGCGGAGTTCATCAGGGTTCGGGACGGAGAGGTGTCGACAAGGGATGGGCGATCCTTGCTTGTCCACGAGTCCGATCGACACATGGGTTTTGCGGTGTGGATGGGCGCTGTCACCCGCTACTCGGCCCTGGCGCTCCTCGGGACGACAGCATGCGGCTGGCTCGGCACTGCTGCTGTTGAAAAGAGCACCTTCGGCGATCGTCTGGGGCGAATTGGATCTGAAGAAAAGAAAGCCGACACGAAGACTTGGGCGCGGAAGGACTATTCGGATCCACAGGATCTTGTGCAGGAGTGCTCCGCGCGTGCTACGCGGGCTTTGACCCTCGTGGACTCCGTGATGTCTAAAGAGCTTGGATTCGATCATCGGATGGCACGTCCCTCCACGAGGGCTCTGACGCCGCTGATCGATCTGCTCTACCGCGTACCGGAACCAGCCTTCGATGAACTTGACGAGGATTTCCGTGCGGCCATCTCCAGGCTCTTGCACTGGGCGCTCCTCGCACCATATCTGGATCAGGCTGAAATGCGGAGCCTTATCAAGAGCATTCACGGTTTGGAAGACATTCGTGAGGGAAAACTCATTTCCCCGTGGAGCTTGCAAGGTGATGAGTGGTGCAGGGAGCTACGGCTGGCACTTGGCCGCTATCAGGCAACCCTGCTGGAGTTTTGGCGCCCTAGCGACGCAAGTTTCTCGGAGGGCGGGGGTGAGCGACTGATCACATCGATGGGTGATTCCAGTCGCGACTTCACCGAACTTAGCGTGCGTGCGTTCAGGGAGAATGTCCGCAAATCACACTCGCTTCAGCGTTCTGCGGTGGGCTGGCTCTATGCGATTGAACGCCGTGCTGGCGCCAGGGAGTTCCGGTGGGAGGCTCAGTACGAGGGATACGATCAATCAGGGGGCAAGTGGGGAATCAAGAAACCCGCCTGTCCGCATCGCACTGCGGAGCCTCTGAAGAGAACAAGCGGACATGAGCAGCAGCTTTATCCGGAGAAGCAGCACATTGTGCCGTTCAGGCATGCGAAGAGAATAGCGGACAAGGGAGGAACGCGGGCGACTGCATCGAAGGCCAACGCCATCGGTAATCTGACCTGGCTAAGTCAACGGCAGAACGGGCTGGATGGCCTCAAAGACCGTTGGACCGTGATGGATATTGACCGTGACCACGACAACCTCGTTGCTCGCGGAATGTTGTGGCGAGCCTCGTTGGACGAAGAGTCGCCGACTGCGATCGAGCTGTACGAGAAGATCCGTGACGCGGGGGTCAATCGCAACACGTCGGCGGTGAAGGAGATGTTCGACGAGTTCTGCCGAATCCGCGGGGACTGGATGGTGTACAAGATGCGTGAGTGGCTGGAAGAGCCGCTCCCCGAGGGAGCCAAGTGGTGGCTCGGCGGGTCGTAGGAGGCGGGCTAAGTTGTGGGGGGCTAGACGTTGGGGTCTGCTTGGCGAGTAGTGTTATCCTGTAGCTGTACTAGAAGTCATGCGAACACTACTCGTGTGTTGCGAATCACCTCGGAGGGAGGCACACTCAAGCCATGAGCACCCCGGCATTCTTTGACTACAACGCTATTCCGGTCCGCGAAAGGATACGCCTTGTCGAGGACATCTGGGACAGTATCGCAGCATCCTCCGAGCCGTTGTCGGTTACCGACGCTCAGCGCGCCGAGCTAGACCGCCGGAGAGCAGCCCATTTAGCGGACCCACAAGCACCCGTGGAGTGGACCGACGCCAAAGGGCGCATCAGCGAAAAGCTCCGGGATTGCCGGTGAGTTTTGATCGCGATGTCTGGCTTGATGCGGAGTTGGATATTACAAACGCAGCCATCTGGTACGAGCAGCGCTCTCCCGGCTTAGGGTTTCAGTTCCTCGATGCCGTGGATCAAACACTCGAGTCGGTATTCGAAGCGCCGCTACGCTTTCCGGAAGTTCACCGCGACAACCGTCGGGCACTCCTAAGCCGATTTCCTTACGTCATCTTTTTCTTCATCGATGAGCAGTTTGTGCGAGTCACGGCATGCTCACACGTGCGTCAAGATCCGACAAGTTGGCAAGCACGACGGGTAGATCGCTAGGGCGACACAAGGTTTCGCCTCCAGTCCGAACACCTCAGTGGTCATCAAGCGGATGCTAAGTTGGGGCACCCCGGAAGTTATGAACGCCGTCGGCCCTCCTCGGCAGGTATCGATTGCATCGGCGGAATGGATGGCGTCGAGTTCCGCCCCAAGCGGTAGGGAGTGGCGAGGGACCCTATGGAGAAGATCGATTTCAAGCGGGAGTTGAGGCACCTCTATCTGCCGTCCGCCAAGGAGGTCGCGGCCGTCGATGTCCCTGCCATGAGCTTCCTGATGGTCGACGGACAGGGCGATCCGAACACATCGCAGGCCTATGCCGAGGCCGTGCAGGCGCTCTTCGCCCTGTCGTATGCGATCAAGTTCAGCGTCAAGAGAGGTCCGCTGGCCATCGACTACGGCGTCATGCCGCTGGAAGGGTTGTGGTGGGCGGCCGACATGGCGGACTTCACCACAGGCAACCGCTCAAGGTGGCAGTGGACCATGATGATCATGCAACCGCACTTCGTCACCCGGGAGCTGTTCGAAGAGGCCGTCGCCGCACTCCGCAAGAAGAAGGATCCACCGGCACTCCCCAAGGTTCGTCTGGAGACCTACGCTGAGGGACCAGCAGCGCAGATGCTGCACATCGGGCCGTTCTCGGAGGAGCAGCCGGTCATCCAGCGAATCCATGATTTCATCGGCAGGTCAGGGCGCGAGCTGGCGGGTAAGCATCACGAGATCTACCTCTCGGACATCCGCAGAGTGGATTCGGCGAGATGGAAGACCGTAATCCGCCAGCCCATGAGGTGATGGCTGACTTCGGGTGGGGAGAGGCGTGGCGTCACCGTCGCGTTACACACGGCGAGGTACCGCGCGTGATAGACTCGGTGGCATGACGCAGACCCCTCACTTCAGCAGTTGGCAGCGGATGCGGAAGGAACTCAAGTCCTTCCTTGCGCCATCATTAGCTGACCGAGTCGACTTCACGGTGACCAGTTACCGCAAGGCCCACGACTCGTTCGGTCATGCCGAGGTGCTCGTGGATGGCGCGCCCGTCACGAACTTCTGTAGCATCAAAAAGGGAATGCGTGCTTGTGTCCGATGGGATGACGAGTCGTCCCGGTGCATCCCGGCGCCTGACTACGACCCTCATGCCGCCGACTTCGGCCAGTGGGACTTCATTGTCGCCGCAGGTTTCTACTTGACCCGACCGGTTCGCGAAAGCCTAGACGGTGTAGAAGACGCACCTGACCATCTCCACACGGCGACGATTCGTCGGTGCCTGGCCCTGATGGACCGGCGCGTCGGCAAGCGGACACTCCAGCGGATGGCCGGTCAAATGACAGACGCACCCGAAATCGTCCGCTTCTTCTACGAGCTGCGGTGCGAAGCGGATGGACTCCGCGATCCCGCAGCGGAACCTTCGGCATCGAGCTCAGCCTGAAGGCGGCCCATAACGCTTGACGTATGACGCAACGCGTTATACCATGCAACCATGATCAAGTCGTTCGCAGACTCTGAGACCGAAAAGGTGTTCAAACGGCAGTTCTCTAAGAAATTGCCGGGTGACATCCAGTCAGTGGCCTTGCGTAAGCTGCGGATGCTCAACAACGCTCATGCGATCGACGACCTTCGCAGTCCGCCGGCCAATCGGCTCGAGAAGCTGTCCGGTGACCGCGAGGGCCAGCACAGCATCCGAGTGAACGACCAGTATCGGGTGTGCTTCGTCTGGGACAGCGGCGATGCGCACGATGTTGAGATCGTCGACTACCACTAGAGAGGAGGCCTGCCATGAAGACCAAGATGCTTGCGCCAGTGCACCCCGGAGAGGTGCTGCTCGAGGAGTTCTTGAAGCCGCTCGGCCTGAGCCAGAACAGGCTCGCATTGAGCATTGGCGTCCCGCCCCGGCGCATCAATGAGATCGTGCTCGGCAAGCGCCGCGTGACCGCGGAGACTGCTCTGCGCCTCGCGCGCTACTTCGACACGACCCCGCAGTTCTGGCTCGGCCTACAGGCGGACTACGACTTGGATGTCGCCGCAGACGAGCTGGGTGGCCGACTCGACCTCGAAGTCCGCCGACATACGATTGCGGTTTAGGCTCCCGCAGTGTGATTGACACGAGCGGCCTCTATGCGTACGATATGACGTACGTGAAGGGAGCGCCACCATGACCAGTCTCACCGCCACCGAGGCCCGCAAGCAGCTCTACAGGCTCGTTGATGAAGTGCAGCAGTCCCATGAGCCAATCAAGATCACCGGCAAGCGCGGTAGCGCGGTCCTCGTCAGCGAGGATGATTGGCGCGCCGTCCAGGAGACGCTCTACCTCGTCTCGATCCCCGGCATGCGCGACTCGGTCATCGAGGGCATGGCCGCCTCGGCCGACGAGCTCGAAGATGAGCTCGATTGGTGAGCTGGCGACTCGTATACACGAAAGCCGCGCAGAAGGACGCGCGCAAGTTGGCCGCCGCAGGTCTCAAGGACAAGGCGCAGGCGTTACTCGGCGTGATCGCGGCGAATCCGTACCAGAATCCACCTACCTACGAGAAGCTCGTGGGCGACCTTGCCGGGGCGTACTCGCGGCGCATCAACATCACGCACCGGCTCGTTTACCAGGTCATCGACGAGGAGCGGGTGGTGAAGGTGCTTAGGATGTGGTCTCACTACGAGTAGGCTCTTGGTGGCATGTGGAGATCAACCGATGTGGATGCAGCTCTCTGATCGACTCCAGCGTTTTTCGACCGGCCAAGTGGCGCTGTTTGCCCTGGTCATCTTCCTGCTGTTCACGGCGTCGGTGTTGCCGGATCAAGCCGCAGAGGCAGAGGTGTACGCCGGGGCTGCTGGCTCGCCCGATCTGTCGCTCTTCTACACGGCCGATGATCTCTACGAAATGGCGGCGGCGTATGGCGAGGACGGGCGCCAGGCCTACGTCAGGGCGCGGTTCACTTTCGACCTGATTTGGCCGCTCGTCTACACGCTGTTCCTCGGGACGGCGATCAGCTGGGTGTACGGCAAGGCATTCTCGCCACACAGCCCGTGGCAGCGCGCGAATCTGGCACCGGTCGCGGGAATGCTGCTGGACTACTTGGAGAACATGGCCACCTCGGCGGTGATGATGCGGTACCCGGACCCGACGCCAGTCGTGGACGTGCTGGCAGGAGTCGTGACGACGGCGAAGTGGGCGTTTGTGGGCGGGAGCTTCGCGTTACTGGTGGCGGGCGTGGGGCTCGCAGCATGGCGCTGGGCGAGGGCAAGAGCCGCGCAGTAGGGCAGCGAGCGACTCGGGGGGTTGCTCACCCTGGGGTACCATGGTGCTAGCATCATTTTGCGTACTGGAGCGGGTCGGCGACACGGAGTCGTAGCGGGTTCGCTCGATGTACACGCTGTGGAGTCTCTTGTGGTAGTATTTATGGTACCAAAGGAGGTACCGCAAATGAGCGCAATGCCCAACATCGTTCCTATCAGTGAGCTCCGACAGGATGCGTCTTCGATTGTGCGGGAGGCGTCGGTCACGGGGGCCCCCGTCTTCATCACCCAGCACGGGCGCGCTTCGGCAGTTCTCATGAGCGCTGGTGCCTACGAGCGCACGCAGCGGCAACTGGAGATTCTGCGCATTCTCGTGCAGGGTGAAGTCGAGATACAGGCCGGGGTTGGCTACGACATCGACCTCGTCATGGCTGAGGCGGATGCGTTGCTGGAGCGTCCGTGACCCGCAGGATCGATTTCACGCCCAGGGCGCGATCCCAGTTCCTGGCTGCAGTGGAACACATTCATGTGGACCGACCGTCGGCAGCACGCGCGTTCCGCGCTCGTTCGGCGGATGCGCTCAAGCGTCTCATCCGCTTTCCTGAGTCGGGCCGAGCGATTCCTGAGTTTTCGGAGGTTGGCTTTCGGGAGGTCCTTGTCGGCAGGTATCGTTTCTTTTACAGGCTTCAAGGGGACGTGGTCTGGGTCGTAGGCGTCTGGCACGACGCGCAGATTCCGGATGATCCAGCGTAGTGGGTTGAATCACGGGCTAAGTAGGGTCAACTTGCTCGGACACGCATTATCATGTAATCTGATTATCAGATTGGAGATGATTCTGATGGCCGAGAACCTCACAGTGACCGAAGTTGTCCGTCACTTCGCCGATTACGTCAATCGGGTCGCTTATCGCCGGGAGTCATTCGTGCTTGTCCGCGGCAGTCGACCGGTCGCCGAGTTGAGGCCTGTTCCCACAGGTAAGCGCCTTGGCGAGTTGCCGGGCTTGCTCGCCTCCGTCCCCAGACTCGGCGCCGAGGCGGATGACTTCGCGGCCGACCTGGACGCTGCGCGCGAGGAGCTCGAGCGCGAGGAGGTCGCTGACCCGTGGCGGTCTTGATCGACACGAGTATCCTCATCGAAGCCGAGCGCGGCCGTCTCGACCTGGGCCCACACGTCGCGAATCGTCAGGATGAAGAGTGCTTCCTCTCGGTGGTCACCGCGAGCGAGTTGCTGCATGGCGTTCACCGGGCGACCCGTCCCGCACAGCGGATGCGGCGCTCGGCATTCGTGGAAGGCGTCTTGGAGAGATTCCCGATCCTCGATGTGGATCTCGCCACCGCAAGGGCACACTCTCGTGTGTGGGCGGACCTCTCTTCGGCAGGTACGCTCATCGGGCCGCATGACTTGTGGCTCGCCGCCACCTGTATCGCGCACGGCCTCACCATGGTCACCGCCAACTTGCGCGAGTTTGAGCGGGTTCCGGGGCTGGACACCGAGCTGTGGAGCGATGCCGAATGAAGGATATCGCCAAGCGCCTGCGATGCGCTCGAGCTCCCCGTCCATGCTGCCCGCGGGATGGCGATCCTTCGGAAGGGGTAGCGGGGGATGGGAGGCGCATGTGGAGTATCATGCGGGTAGGGGCGAGTAGTGCTGGGCAGCCAGGCAACCCTCGCTTGGCAACAGCTCCAAAAAGATATATATTTTATACTGGTATCTGAGCGAGGGATGCGATGCAGCATACGTTCGAATTCGACGAGTCCAAGAGCCGTGCGAACAAGGCCAAACACGGCATCAGCTTCATCCAGGCGCAGGAGCTCTGGCTTGATGACGACCTGTTGCGCGCACCTAGCCGCTCAGAGACTGAACCGCGGTTCCTGTTCATCGGGATGATCGATGACAGACACTGGTCCGCGATCGTCACATATCGCGGCGAGACAATCCGGATCATATCCGTGAGGAGATCCCGGGCTCTGGAGGTGGAAGCGTATGAAAACCAGTGAGTTGGACAAGAAGTTCGACAAGGGTGTCGAGGACGTCATCGACCAGTTCGACCTGTCCTCGGCGACTCGTCCCAATCGGGAGCAGAAGCGCGTGAACGTCGACTTCCCGCTCTGGATGGTCGAGTCGCTCGATCGTGAAGCGAGTCGTCTAGGGGTGACGCGGCAGTCGATCATCAAGGTGTGGATCGCTGAGCGGCTCGAGAAGGTTGGCTGACCGCTAACCCGGAGACGAGCCTGTCGTGATCACGCAGCGAGGACGCGCATCGGCGGTGCTCGTCAGCGCAGACGCCTACGAGCGAACCCAGTACGAGAACGAGCCCCCCGTCCATGCCGCCCGCGGGATGGCGATCCTTCGGAAGGGATAGCGGGGGATGGGAAGCGCATGTGGAGTATCATGCGAGTAGCCCGAAGCATCGTTAGGCGCAACCCGGAGGATCGCATGAAGCCATACCGGAAATCCGAAGCCGCCATCGCCGCGCTCACGCCGGAGCAATACCGCGTGACCCAGCAAAGCGGCACCGAGCGGCCCGGAACGGGCGAGTATCTCGGCAATCGCGAGCCGGGCATCTACGTGGATGTCGTCTCGGGGGAGCCGCTTTTCGCGTCCGCCGACAAGTTCGACTCCGGCTGCGGCTGGCCCAGCTTCACGAAGCCCATCGAGCCCGCGCACGTCACCGAGTCGCGGGACCTCAGCCACGGCATGGCGCGAATCGAGGTCCGCTCGGTCCATGGCGACAGCCATCTCGGCCACGTGTTCACGGACGGCCCGAAGGATCGCGGCGGATCGCGCTACTGCATCAACTCGGCAGCGCTGCGCTTCATCCATCGCGACGACATGGAGGCGCAAGGCTACGGCGAATACCTCGACCAAGTAGAGGACGCCTAATGGCCGAGGAGCGAGCGATCCTGGCAGGCGGTTGCTTCTGGGGAATGCAGGACCTGTTCCGCCGGCTCCCGGGGGTTGCGGCTACCCGGGTGGGCTACACGGGAGGCGACATCCCCAACGCCACGTACCGCAACCACGGCACCCACGCCGAGGCCATCGAGATCCTGTTCGACCCGGCCAAGATATCGTATCGCCGCATCCTGGAGTATTTCTTCCAGATCCATGACCCGACCACGCTCAATCGGCAAGGCAATGACCGAGGCACGTCGTACCGCTCGGCGATCTACTACACCAGCGAGGCGCAAAGACAGGTCGCGCTGGACACCATCGCCGACGTCGACGCTTCCGGCCTGTGGCCGGGCAAGGTCGTGACCGAGGTCGAGCCGGCAGGCGATTTCTGGGAGGCCGAGCCCGAGCACCAGGACTACCTGGAGAGCTACCCGCACGGCTACACCTGCCATTTCCCGCGGGAGGGGTGGGTGCTGCCTCCGGACAACCTCCGCGCCAAGCCTGAAGGGGTGCGTCTCACCCCTGCGCAGCAGCAGGTGTTCGACCAGAGAATCGACGAGCTCGACAGCGGTGACCCCGCAGTCATTTCCTGGGACGAAGCCAAACGGCGGCTTCGCGGCTGATCGGCGTGCGCGGCGCATCCGGTTGCCCACCGTAGATTTCGTCGCTTCTTGTTTCCACGCGTCCCGTATTACAGAGTCGATGGGCCTAGGCTCATCGTGGTGGCCTGTCTGCGGAGGCTTTCGGACAAGCGGCCTTATTCCGCATGTAAGGGTACTTGGAGTAATATGCGGATAGGCATAAGCGTTGTTAGCACCACCTACCGCGAGCACGGTGAGCTTGACGCGTCGGCATCCGGCCCATGGGAGGGGACTTGACCAGTACCGATGTCAGGCTCGACTACTTGCTCGACAGCCTGAAGGACGCCGTCGTCTTCTGTGACTTGAATCATGTGATCCGCTACATGAATCGGGCCGCTCACCTGCGCTACGCCGGTCGTCCGGCGGCGGTGGGCCGCTCGATCTTCGACTGCCACAACGACGAGTCCAACGCGATGATCGCCACGATCGTAGAGCGCTTTCTTGCTGGTGAGGATGAAGTGTTCCTCTCGGACCGCAAGGGCGAGCGCGTCTTCATGCGTGCGGTGAGGGATGAGGGTGGCGCGCTGATCGGCTACTACGAGCGGTATGAGGTGTCCTGCGCCAACTAGGGATCGCGCAGGCACCGGCATCGGCGGGGAGTCACGGGGTGCTAACAAGCGCATCGGGCAGGCGGGCACGGAAGAATCCCGATGGTGAACACCGAACAAGGGCAGTCCACCCGAAATGATGACGCCGAGGATCGAGCTGCCGAAGCTGCTTAGGAATGCTGCTTGGAATGTCGGCGATCTCCGGGCGCACATGTTCATTCCACGACCGCATAACTAGACCAGAGGTTCGGGGGTGGGTACCATGTTAGCGGAGGTTGGACATGGACGCGGTACTCGACAACAAGAGGGAGGCTCTCGCTGCGCTGTGTCGCAAGTACAGCGTGGTGAGTCTCTACGTCTTCGGATCAGCTCTCCGCGATGACTACCGTGCTGGCGAGAGCGATATCGACCTGCTGGTTGAGTTCGCGCCCATAGGTGGCCACGCGAAGATGCACGCCTACTTCGACATGCTCGAAGAGCTTCAGGAGCTCCTCGGCACCAAGGTCGATCTCGTGATGGTCGGCGCAGTGCGAAACGAGTACATCGCGCGGGAGATTGAAGCAACGAAGCAGGTGCTTTATGCCGCGTGAGGCCTCCGCCTATCTTCGTGAGATCATCGAGGCTTGCGACTCCATTGCGTCGATCCTTGTCGGAGTGAGCCTCGAGGGCTATCTTGCATCTCGCGAGAAGCGCTCCGCAGTTGAACGCGAATTCATCCTCATCGGTGAAGCCACGGCCCAACTTCGCCGCGTTGCACCGGAGCTATACAAGCGGTTGTCACACGGGCATCTGGCAATCGGGATGCGGAACGTCTTGACCCATGACTACATCTCTGTTGACCACGAGTCGGTCTACGAGACGGCGGTCGAGGATCCCCCGCGATTCAAGCAAGAGTGTGCAGTGTTGCTCAACGAGTCCGAGGGACTCTAGGCCGATCGGAGCAGGATCACAGTAGGCTACTCACCCCATGAGGGGCTGCTCGTCTGATGCCGCCGGGTAAGGACACGAAAGGAGAATCCTGCCGTTATCGGAGGAGTCTTTACTAGGAGAGTTGGCCCTGCGTCTGGCCAAAAGTCCTGAGGACGTTGCCACTGAGGGACTGGTGTACATTTTATCCAGGTCAGAGGCCGCTCGGCATCACATGCAGAGGCTCGCAGAGGAGTGGGCGGGAAGGAGCCTAATCCCCATAGCCTCCTTTCGGTCTCAAGTCGTAGGCGGCGACGAATCTCGTCCTGACCTGGAGGCGCAAGACGCCGATGGTCAGCCGGTGGTCGTCTTCGAGAACAAGTTCTGGGCCTCGTTAACAGACAGGCAGCCTGCCGCCTACTTGAATCGACTCGCAGAACATGGCGGCGTCCTATGCTTCGTTGTGCCGACCTCTCGCACGATTCTCTTGTGGGACGAGTTGACCCGCCGCACTCAGGAGTCGGAGGGTTCGCAGGTCGTGTTGGTTCGAGACGAGCCGGAGTTGAAGGTCGGTCGCATCGATGACAGCCGTACATTGGTTCTGACAAGCTGGAGCTTCATTCTTCGGCAACTCTGGGGAGCGCTTGAGTCGGAGGGTAACCTTGCGCTGGTCGCTGACCTAAGGCAATTATCGGGTCTTGCGTCGCGCATGGAGAGCAGCGGTTTCGTGCCGTTCACGCTTAGTGATCTGACGGCACCCACTCCTCGCCACGTAGTGCAACTAAGTAGCCTGGTCGATGCGGCAGTCGGACGCTTGTTGCAGGAATCATTCGCCAGCAAAAAGGGGCTGAAATCCATGGCGGGCTCAGGCTGGTATGGGCACTATATCTGGCTACAGGATCATGGATGTCAGTTCTCCTTCAGCGCAAACATGTGGCATCGTTACGGCCGCAGTCCACTGTGGCTGTGGGTCCGGTCCCCGGACTGGAAATCGTCCGAGGCGGTGGATCTAGCGCTGGCCCGTCGCTATGGCACTGACGAGTGCATCTCTATTCCGAATGGGCTGGGCGCGGGTGGTACCTGGCTTGCAATCAGGGTGCTTGAGGGACGAGAAATCGATTTGGTCGTTTCAGACGTTGTGCGGCAGCTCAGCGAGGTCGCCGAAGTGCTGTCTGAGGTTTCCCACACGCAACCTTGTCGTGGTCTACCAGAAGAGGCAGAGTCCGAGGGGGCTGAGGATTTCGCCTTGTAGAGTGAATCAGCAAGAAGGCGTGATGCCGTAACAGCGTTTGGAGTATTATTCGGAAGGGAATGGGTATTGATGCAATACAAACTTCGGCCGCTGCCGAGCGGACCTTGAGGAGGCGAACTTTACCCATGAGCAATGCAGCCTATGACTTCAATCGCCTGTCGGTCTCGGAGCGCATCCAGCTCGTGGAAGACCTTTGGGATAGTATTGCCGCCAGCGGTGCTGATATCCCACTGACGTCGGCAGAGATTCAGGAGCTTGACCGTCGTCTCGACGAATTTGAGGCGAACCCCGGCGTCGGCGTCCCGTGGGACGAGGTTCGCGCACGGATCGAAGAGCGCCTTCGGCTCTGCTCCTGATGTATTCGCTGATCGTACGTCCCGACGCGGAGGCCGATATCACTGACGCCGCGTTGTGGTACGAGACTCAGGCGCCGGGTCTCGGGTATGACTTTTTGCGCTCGGTCGATGTCTGTCTAGCGGATGTCGCCAGGGAGCCGCAGCGGTTCCCCGTCATTCATCGAAACATGCGCCGTGCGATTCTCCGGCGATTCCCGTACGGCGTGTTTTTCATCAGTAGAGAAGGGACAGTCGAGGTCGTGGCATGTCTTCATGCCCGAAGGGATCCTAGGCAATGGAGCGAGCGCCTGCGACGTGATCGCTAAAGGTTGCGAGGCTTACAGACGGGAGCCTCGCCTTCACCGGGGCTTGTACCGCAAGGTTGTGCGACTGAAGTACCATGCGGATACGGATAAGTATTGTTAGGGAGGAGGATTCCTTGAACGCATACGCTATGCAGGCAGTCTGGAGCAGGATTTCGTCACTACAGGGCGAGCGGTTCGAAACCGTATCCGGCAAGCCATTCACTTACACGGTGTCCGGCAACTCCCTCGTCACCGACCGCACGGATTTCGTCTTGAGCGCTGCGGATTTCGCCAAGGCTCTGGAGTTAGTGCCCATCTCCGGCCCGGGTGAGATTTCGTCACTCGTGAGGGGCTCGTCTTACATCTGGGCAATCCTGCACGACCCGCGCATCCGGCAAGGCGAATGGTAGGCGCACAAAGGTGAAACGCCGAGAGGTTCGCGAAATGAGGGGATTACGATGTCACTAGGCACCTATATCCGTACGAGACGCGGTGCAGCCATCTTTGCGGTGCTGCTGGCTCTTTTGGCGCGGGTGGCGATCAATGCACGATGGGAGTTCGAGGCGGGCTTCCCCGAGTCCAGGACCTGGGTTCTACTCACGATTCCGTTCCGCCTTCTGGAGCACACTCAGTACTTCTGGCTGGAGGCGGCATTGATGCTCGGTGTCGCCGTCTTGGTCATGGGCCTGACGCGAAACTTCACTGCGCGCGGCCCTGCCTGCCTGGATCGCCCTGTTCGCGGTCGACGCACTGGTCATAGTTGTCACAGGGGCGATAGCCGTGATCGGCGGCAACCGGATCATCGCGGCAGAGGCATTGCCGATACCGCCCGCGAGTTGGGGAGTAATCGCCGTGGACATGACCTCTGTGCTACTGCGCAACGCGTTCAGTATCGGAATCGCGGCGGTCGGTGCCTGGGTGGTCTCTTTCATTCACCTCAGGATGAAACCTGAGCCAAGTCCGATAGACTCAGCCGGCTAACGTACATCCACGACCGCGCGCCTCAGTCTGATTTCCGAAGTAAGCCCGTCCGACCCGCCCGCTAGCGTTCCCGAAGCGCCCATCGCCAACCGAGGAGGCCCGTGTGTTCGATCATCGATCGATGTGCCGAGAAGTAGCATCCCAGATGTGGGCGGTCTATCACGAGCGGCCCGAGGCGCCGTCCCTGCTATTTCCGCTGAAGCGCGACAACCTGAGGAGAGTCAGCGAGCAGGAGTCGAAGATCCTGATAGCCCAGTGGCTGACCGCGAATGGCGTGAACTACTCGGTAGAGACGCCGACCAGGGAGGCATACCAACAGGGCGGACAGGCCGAGATGGGCGCTCGTATAGACGTGACTGTATACGGCCCTTTGCGCCAAGTGGATCGCTGCCTGAACATCGAGCTCAAGGCAGGAACAGCCAGCCTAGAGGCCTATCGCAAGGACTTCGAGAAGTTGCTGCGCGAAGGCGTTACCGGTCTGTGGTTCCACACGCTGGAATCGGTCACAGATGGGGCTTGGCGTAGCATCGAGAACAGCATGACCGAAGCTGCCTCGCGCCTCGCTACGCACGCGGATGCAGCCGACCACGTTGTGCACTTCGCCCTCTGCGTGCTTGATCGTCCGCAGCTAGTCGAGTTCAGCGTCGATTTCTCGGGGGATTGGCGCACAGCATTCGCGCAGGGGTTTGAGCAGGGCAGGCGCGAGGCAATTCGACCAGAGTGGGAGCATTTGCCCACTCCCGTCTTGGTACCAAAGCGTGAGTTGCCGAGGGCATTCTTCGGCCCCCCAACCAAGGCGTTGATCTACTCGCCGACCTTGGAGCCATCCAGCTTCCTGCATCTGAGCACGAGGGGCGACTCTTACGCCCTGCGTTCGTTCACGGGCGCCCGCGGCGTGCGCCGGTGGATCGAGGCTGGCGTTCCTACAACTGCCGAACTGCGCACTCGGTTCCCGATCGAGATTGAGATAGATGTTGGATCGGAGCGCGAGGCCTTGGATGGCGAGCGCCAGTACTGGATCGACCGAATCGAGGCCCTGAATCGCGAGCACGGGATCGGGTAGGGGCTAGGAAGTGCGCTCACGCTCGACCGCGAGGAAGTGTCGTCAATGGTGACTGCCGAGGAGTTGCGAGACCTGAGGACCGCGGCGTCGGATTGGGAGAACACCGAGACGCTGAAAGCCACACTCGCCCGATTGAAAGCCGAGCGGTCGCCGTTCTACCTGTCATCAGCTGAGATCGATCGCATCTTTGTCTGGAAGCTCGGGTCTCAATACGACCGCGGCAAGGCATTCCGTGACACGAACTCCGAGGCTGCTTACCGCATTGCGACCACGGCGGCTTTCTCGGTCTGCGAGTCGGACAGCGATCGCGAGCTGGAGCTGAAGGTTGGCTTCTTGACTGCGCTAAGAGGCGTGGGAGTACCGGTCGCCTCGGCTGTTCTGGCGCTTGTGGAGCCCGACAGGTTCTGCGTCATCGATTTCAGAGGCTGGCGCGCGGTGTTCGGAAACAAGCGCGACGTGTTCGGACTCCAGCAGTACAAGGAGTATCTCCATGAAGTCCGCAATCTAGCTGCCGAACTTGGCTGGTCGCCGCAGGAGACCGATCTAGCCATTTGGGAGCTCGACAAGAGGCGCAACCCAGCGGCGTAAGTCGCGCGTTGCCCCGTAGCCGACGAGCCTTGCATGGTAGACTCGGGAGACAAGCGCTCGTCAACGTGCCGCTGGTGAAGCGCCGAGATGTCGGGCCGAATGAGGAAGACCGATGACGTTTGACCGCGAGGAGTTCGATGAGCCTTTTGATGTGCTACGGGAGATTGCCGAGCACACTCTGGGCGGTTTGGGCTTCTATATCCAGGCGTTGGAACAGCTTGTAGACGATCGCGAATCAATAGCTGTGGATTCGCTACGTGAGCGATTCATCAAGTTGGCACCTGAGCGCCAGACAGACTTCTGGGAGTGGAACTTCCCATTCCACTGGGATGAAACCGTGCGCACTCGACTCCGCTCCTCATTCGTGGTCACGCTGGTCTCATTCGCAGAGCTAGAGGCGCGCGGAATAGCTCGTCAGATCGAGTACATTACCGAATCGCAATTGCGACCGATGGACCTACGTGGCGGTGAACTTGAGAGGTGCCGCAAGTATCTTGGGGTCGTAGGCGGCTTTCAATGCAAGGGCCCGGATGTGTGGTCGTTGCTGTTTGAGATTCGTGATATCCGCAACTGCCTTGTTCACGCAGATGGCCGAATGTGGGAGATGTCCCGTCGTGACCGGATGCGCCAGCTCGCCGACAACCTGCCCGGCTTCACTCTCTCGTCGATGGAAACCATCGAGATTGGTCCCGAATTCCCAATATACGTGCTAGGTTTGATAAAGGATTTCACAGCATGGTTGTACGACGAGGCCTTAGGCTTCGTGGCAAGGAGTGCAGCCCAGCAAGTGTATCGAGCAGAAGGCGCAAGGTAGACTGTTGCAGAGAGGCGCACCGCATGACCTCTGCTCATGCACAACGTTTAAGCCAAGCCGACGGGGTGCCTTCTTGGCTTTGGGGTGCAGAGTTGGGATTCTCGCGCCTACTCCCAAGTTCTGCCAATCTGGAACAGAAGTCCTGTGATATGACGCGGTTCCCCATCGGTTAGATAGACCCCGAGAATCCGCCCTTCGAGGTCAGCATTCTCGACCCAGAGTCTGGCCTCAAGTCTATCACCCTCTATCGGGACGTAGTCTGTGACGATTCTCTTGCCGGTGATGTCCAGGTTCTGAATCGTATTCTCCGGGAAGCATGCAGCCACAGCAGCAGATATGATATCGCGCCTCGTCGCCGGATTCGACCATAGGAACTTGTCGTCCGCAAAGGTGATCATGTATGTCTGCTCGCTCTCCTTCTGACTGTCCCAGTCAGCTACGAAGTACGTGGGTTGTGGAATCAGGCTAGCGCGAGCCGTGAGGTACGTCCCATAGCCTGAACTCCTCAAGGATGTGCCATGACGCCAGTCGTCAGCGCTGGAGATTCCCAGGGGAACCTCGACCTTGTATCGGATGCCAGGTTCGAAGTTCTGCAGGCCGGGGGTGCGTGCAGCGTCCTCCCGGTCCAGACTGGCGTTGCCCAGTGCGAGAATGGCGCTGAACAGCACTATAGGAGCAATCACGAAGATGACAAGCAGCCAAACGAGCACCTTGGCAATGGTCTTCGGGGAACCGTTGCGGGACGATGCGCCGTATCCGCCCCAAGTGCCCCTGCCGTACGATCCGGGGTAGCCAGAGGACTGGGTGCCCCGGATGTGAAGCTGCGGGTGCCGCTCGAGCTTGGTTCGACGCTCTTGCTCGGTCGTAGTCGTGAACGTTCAGCCCATCCTTGAACCATCCACTGTCGTCGGCCACTTTTTTGTCCGCGTTATCGCGGACGGTTGTTGTGCCGAAGATGTCGGTGCGCTGGGAACCGACCTGTGGTCCACGGCCAAACAGGCCGCCGCCCTCGTACACCTTCTCGTTGCCCCAAATGTCCTTCTCGACGGTGTACTTGACGTTGCCCCAGGAATCCTTGACTTCCTTCTTATCCACCACGAGTCCTTCCAAGTGGGGTACCCAGCTGCTCGACCAAAGACCGTGTGATGGCATTCTACCACGGCTGACTCAGGAAGGACGGACATCGGTTGGCCGAACCAGCGGATTAAGCAAGCAATACGCCGAGTTCCAAGGAGTCTCAGGGGTCAAAGTCGCGGGTGCGGTACATTGCGGCTCATCCGCAAACGTGGGTTAGGTCGAGGGATATGACATCTATGCTAACAGCCGAGGAGTTGCGAGACCTGCGGACGTCGGCGTCGGATTGGGAGGCCACCGAGGAGCCGAAAGCCACACTCGGTCGCTTGAAAGCCGAGCGGCTGCCGTTCTACCTGACTTCAGCGGATTTCGATCTCATCTTTCGCTGGAAGTTCCTGTCGTAGCAAGAAGATGCCGCGTGCGAAGTAGGCTCGAGTCGAGGCGGATTCTGGCCGTATCTTGCAGATCATGTGTCACCCGTTTGACGGAACGTTAGCGAAGGCCGGCCTCATCTAGTCGGCGGAGGAGCATCGACGCAAACGATAGGTGATCAAGACACGTGTCTGGATCGTCGGTCATCCCACTCTTATGCCCCCGCGGATTTCGAATCGCAAGCATCGCGCCGCAAAACAGGAACTTGTATCCCTCCTGCTCACTCTGCTCGTTTTTCGTCATACCCGGGTTGAGCTTCACGGAGGGAGGAGTGCCCCCGAGGGCCTTCATCATCAGACTTGACCCATAGTCGGAATTCCCAGAGATACGCTGTATCTCCTCGTCGACATACTTGAACGCCTCGAATGTCGCCTGTGCGCAGTGGCCGTTGTCGAACAACCCGGATACGTCTGAAGGCAAATCGGGATGTAAGTTCCTCGCATCGAACGGATGGTCAGGTCCTGCTTTGGGAGTCTCGGCTTCGCTGAATTGGTGCGCTAGGCGCGTAATCCGTTCGAACAGGTCGAATCTACTCACCATCAATGAGGTTCTTTCGGATGCTCCTGAAGATCCTGTCGTAGGTCTGCTGGTCACCGTCGGCCGGAAGGTTCACCTCAATTCGAACGGTCAACCCGACACGCGACTCCAAGTTCTCGTTGACCGTCGTGGTAGTCGCCCCCTTGCCCTTTTGATCTTGGGGGGCTCCGGCAGAGGACATCTTCGTAGTTTTCGCCTTTTTGGGCGCGGAAGGTCGCGGAGTGGTTTCGCGTTGCACGGGGGCAGTCCCGTGACCGGAGAGATTTGCAAGGGCTGAGAACGTTGCAGCCTGCCTCGTGCCCACGACTTCGCTCGAATGATCTGCCGTCCTGAAGAACTGCGTGAGGCTCGCGCGATCCATGTCCCACGCACCATCCCCGTGAAGTTCGAACAGTTCCTCGTACGCATCCTTCACAAGTGACTCGAATGTTCTCTGGAACTCATCCTCCTTGTGCTGGACGAACGCGGCGGTCTTCGCATCGACCTTCACGCCGGCGTCGTCGATCACTCCCAAGAAGTGGAGCACGTTGATGACGTAGGACTCGTTCTTCGGTGCGACCCCGAGCTTCCTGAGGGTGTCCGCCGTGACTTCCTTCGGGAAGCTGCGTCGCCGGAGGTGCTCAATCGTCTTCAATAGGGGACCAGCTGATGGGACGTATGGGTACTGGTTAGCCATCGCTCCTCCTATCGCAGTGCCTTAACTGCGCGTAGTCTAACACACCCCTCTGACATTGACTAGTCTTGCTCTAAAGGCGGGTCGCAAGCGTTTTACGATCAGGCTAGTTGTGTTTGAGATTCTCACTGACGTCATGAACCCATACCCCGTTGGCACCGCCTAATACGCGCATCTAGCAGACGCGGCGGTCGGAAGGCGGACTCAGGTAGCGTGTAAAGTTTCGGGGGGTAATGTGGTTCGGGTGGAGTATCATGCGGATGGTCGCAGGTGTTGTCAGACCTATGTATCGAGGGAGCGAATGCGCGACATGATTAGGTTCAATCTTGTGGACAATGCGACTGATTCCTTCGCGCAAGCGGTGGACCTCTTCGTCCTCGATGATAGCCCGTTCGAACCTTCACAGTTGAAACGTTCAATCCTCGCGGCAGCTCACTGCGTAGAGCTCCTTCTGAAGGAACGACTTAGAAGAGTCCACCCAGCATTCATTTGGGATAATGTGGATCGATACCCCAATCTAGATGTCAGAACCATTACTTCCTCAACGGCGGTTGACAGGCTCAGAACTCTCGCAGGAATTGACTTGAGCGACAAGGATCAGCGAATGCTGAAGAACTTGAGGGTCACGCGAAACGCAATCGAGCATTACGAGTGGGCATCGGGCTCTTCGGACGCGCGCCATCTTGTCGCTTATGCGCTGAGTTTTTCCGTCGACTTTGCAAAGGCGGAACTCGAACTGGATCTCGCGTCCCCATTCCAAGACGATGACTCTTGGCAGATCCTCCTAGACGAGCTCTCCGAGTACATCGAGCATCATGAGAACAGAGCAATGCAACGTCTAGACGGAGCGGGGGAGCCAATTGCCATGTGCCCTGAGTGCGGCGGCAATGCAGTAAGTGCCTTTGGTGGCAGCTGTATGATATGTGGCGGGTGGTATGAACCTTCCTTGGAAGATGACAGCTAACCCCCGCGTCCAGCAGCTAATGCTGGACGCGGGGCAGCCCCGGATTCGAGTCAGTATCGAGCTTCGTATTGCAGCGGGTACTAAAGACCTTGGGCAGTGCGAGATTTGCTTAAGGGGGTAAACATGAAACGTGATATGGACTTCGTCCGCAAGGTTCTGATGACAGTTGAGGCGTCAGATGATTCAGTGTTCGATGCAAGTAAGCTAGTTGACGGGGAGCACAATGTCGCATTCGTACTCCATCACATCGAACTCCTCAGGGACGCTGGCTACATTGAGGCAGCCGTTAGTTACTACAAGAGTGGCGGCGGACAGGCGCTTGTCAAGCGAATCACCTGGGAAGGGTACGAGTATCTGGATGTTGTGCGCAACGACACCGTGTGGAATAGAACGAAGTCCTGGGTTGCGAACACGGTCGGGAGCACGTCTTTCGAGTTGTTCAAGATGGCTGCTGTTGAGGTGACAAAGGAGATGCTCGGTTTCGGCTAACGTCAGTTCAGCGAGCGCATTGAGCAGACGACATAGTAGGTACTTTGCTCAGGGAGGTGCGGCTGGGCGGACGGCGTTGTAGCGCGTACGCTCGCGGTTACGCCCTCACAATCAGGGATGGCTATCTCGGTTGTCGGCCAATGTCAGAGCAGCAAAGTAGACTCGGGTTGTCCGGTTCGGCCGAAGGGGGGCATGCACAGGAGAAACCTATCGCCGCTAGCACCCCGTTGTTCATGCAGTACCAGTATACTTTGGGTGACGGACCGCTTTGCGACGGTCATCTGATCATCAGGTAGCAACGAGGCACCAAGCGATGCGCAGATCCGCCCGACTCGAGGCGGAGGTGGCCCGCTTGCGATTGGTCGCTATGAACGGGAAGTAGGCCCCAGGCAAGTTACACTCAACTTGGAACTGAGGTGTGCCGAGGCCGACAGGGCCGCCACGCTCGCGAGACTATGAAGAGTGAGGATTCGATGAAGAAGTTGACCGCTGCCGACCCCGAAACCAAGAGCCCCGACCTCGTCGCCGAAAATGTCGAGCGGCTCAAGGCGCTCTTTCCCGAGCTGGTCACCGAGGGGCCAGACGGCGCATCAGTTAACGTGGACGTGCTAAAGCAACTGGTGGGCGACAAGACAGTCACCGATGCCGCCGAAAAGTACGGCCTGAACTGGCACGGCAAGCGACGCGCCCGCCAACTGGCGCTCACGCCTTCCACCGGCACTTTGCGCCCAGCGCCCGAGGACAGCGTTGACTGGGACACCACGCAGAACCTGATGATCGAAGGCGACAATCTAGAGGTGCTGAAGCTGCTACAAAAGAGTTACGCAGGCAAGGTCAAGCTCATCTACATCGACCCGCCGTACAACACAGGCAAGGACTTCGTCTACCCGGACAACTTCAAGGATAACATCCGGAATTACATGGAGCTTACCGGCCAGGTGGATGGCGGGGCGAAGATCAGCAGCAACACCGAAGCCAGCGGGAGATTCCATACAGACTGGTTGAATATGATGTATCCGAGGCTGAAGGCAGCCCGAATGCTTCTTAGCAATCCGGGATTCATCTTCATCAGTGTCGACGATGGAGAGTCTGCAAGTCTGAGAAGAATGGGCGATGAGATATTCGGAGAAGAGTGTTTCATCGCTCAGTTGGTGTGGAAGTCTCGGGTTAGCGAAGACACTCGCGCTGTAACAGGAGTATCGACGGATCATGAGTACGTGCTCTGTTACGCTCGCGGCGACGATGTAGCCTTACGTGGAACCGAGAAAGACTTAGAGAAGTTCTCAAATCCCGACAACGATTCACGTGGGCCTTGGCGTAGCGCCGACGTGACTGGGTTGGCCACTAGGGCCGCACGGCCAAACCTGCACTACGACCTCGTTGATCCGGCGACTGGCTTAAACTACGGTTGCCCGCCCAAGGGTTGGCGATATGAGAAGGCGACCATGTTGACCAAGATAGCAGAGGGTCGGATATTGTGGCCGCACTCTGGGGTCGGGAGACCTCGCCACAAGCTGTTTCTGAACGAGATGCGGAGTCTCTTCAAGAACATGAGCTCAGTCATCACCGAGACCAGTACGAGCGATGGGACAAGAGAAGGCAACCTTCTAATGGACGCCGGTGTATTCTCATTCCCCAAGCCGGTGCAGCTCATCAGATTGTTTGCAGAGCAGGCGGCAGATGCTGAAGACATCGTTCTCGACTTCTTCGCAGGCTCCGGTACGACCGGCCACGCGGTCATGGCGCAGAACGCCGCAGACGGGGGCAATCGCCGCTACATTCTCGTCCAGTTGCCAGAGCCGCTCGATCCGGAGAACAAGGACCAGAAAGTCGCCGCAGACTTCTGCGATAGCCTAGGCAAGCCGCGCACTATCGCCGAGCTCACCAAAGAGCGCCTTCGCCGCGCTGCTAATAAGATCAGGGACGAGAGTCCGCTGTTCGCTGGCGACCTCGGCTTCCGCGTGTTCAAGCTCGACTCCAGTAACATCCAAGAGTGGGAACCGGACCGCGAGGACCTCGACCAGACGCTACTCGATTCCATCGATCATCTCAAGACCGACCGTACTGAGCAGGACATCCTCTACGAGCTGCTCCTCAAGCTGGGCCTCGATCTCTGCGTCCCGATCGAAACCCGCACCGTTGCAGGCAAGGCCGTGCACAGCATCGGCGGCGGTGTGCTGCTGGCCTGTCTCGCAACACAAATCACCCAAGAAGAGGTGGAGCCGCTGGCGCAGACCATCGTCGACTGGCACAAGGAACTCGCCCCAGCGGGCGACACCACCTGCGTGTTCCGCGACAGTGCCTTCGTTGACGACGTGGCCAAGATCAACCTTGCCGCCATCCTGGAACAGCACGACCTCAAGAACGTGCGGAGCCTGTAGCGATGGAAAGGCCGCATGAGCCCACCGGCGAGATCATCCTCTATCAGACCGACGACGGGCGCACCCGCGTCGAGTGCCGGTTCTCTGATGAGAGCCTGTGGCTGAGCCAGGCCTTGATCGCTGAGCTCTTCCAGACCACGCCCCAGAACATCACGCTGCACCTCAAGGCGCTGTTTGCGGATGGAGAGATTGAGGAAGCGGCAACCTGTAAGGAATTCTTACAAGTTCGCCGGGAGGGCTCGCGGGACGTCCAGCGAGCCGTCAAGCACTACAACCTCGACGCCATCCTCGCCGTCGGGTATCGCGTGCGCTCGCTGCGCGGGGCGCAGTTCCGCCGCTGGGCCACGGAGCGCCTGCGCGAATACCTCGTCAAGGGCTTCACCCTGGACGACGAGCGCCTGAAGAACCCGGATTCCGGAGTGTATTTCGAGCAGT